>UQEW01000116.1 GCA_900540145.1 uncultured Eubacteriales bacterium | reverse complement strand
AGGTGCTTGTGTCCGAACGGGTGTACGGGTTCGAGTCCCGTTGGCCGCACCATATGAGGACAACAAAAAAGATATTGTCCGAGAAGGGGCTGTCGCACAGTTGACCGATCAGGTTGGCCGGAGCGATAGCTCCTTTCTTTTGCAGATTATGAAATGCTTTCAATTTTCAACTCTAAAATAAAAAACAGCAGCACAAATACAGGGGCCCTGCTCCCGGTTATCCATGCTGCTCCTTCTATGCTACTTTTTCTTCACAGTGAAGGTGTGCTCCCGTCTTTCCATGCTGGATCTTGTTGTGCAGTTTTTCAATATTGTGTGAAATGGCAAGCAGTACGCATTCTGCGTAAACATTGGAACTGCCCCGACAGAGAAATCTCCTGAAACCTCTGTCCCATTTAAGGTCTGCAAAGCTGCCTTCGGACTGAATGCTTCTATTGATCCTAAGTATGATCCCCTGTTGACTCGTGATCCTTTTTAGTGATTCAGCACGCTGCCTTTCAAATCTTCTCGATACCTCCAGTGATTTAAATCGCTCGGATTCCGGCACTTTCCAATGGTTTCCTTTAATACATCTGTTTTTTACCGGACAATATGTACAATCACTACACTTGTATATGACTTTTGTTGCAATATATCCGCTTGCCGTTTGCCGCTGTTTGCTTCCTGCTGCTTTTAAAAGATTCCCCTGACTGCAGCGATAGCAATCTTTTTCCTCATCGTAGACCATATTCTCGCGATTGCTGATATCGGCCTGATATTTTCTGGTCTTTGAGATTTCATAGTTAGACGGTTTAATATATGCAAACTGCCCGTGCTCCTCTATGTAGCTGTAATTTTCTTCACTTTCATATCCGGCATCTGCTACAATGTTCATATACTTGAACGATAAATGCTGACCCATATCTTCAAGGAATGGCACCAGTGTTGGCGTATCTGTCGGATTCGCGAGTGCCTCAAGCCACACCACATACTCTGCATCAATTCCGTGCTGAAGGTTGTAGGCCGGTTTTAACTGGCCGTTTTTCATAGCATCTTCTTTCATTCGCATGAAGGTTGCATCTGTATCTGTCTTGGAATAACTGTTGCGTTTTCCGCAGACATGGATCTTGTGATTGTATTCTTTCAGCTTTTCCAGACAGACCTCAAGCTGTTCGATATGCTTTTGAAGCAAAGTTTTTCGTTTTCCGCTGCCATATACAAACTCAATACATTCCTGTTCCTTTATGGCATAAAGCTTTTTTCGCAGCTTCTTGAGTGTTTTGATCTTGACCTTTCCTTGCCAGACAGGTTTCAGGGAATATGTTTGCACACATTCGGCGGCAAGAGCAGCTGCCTTTTTACCGAATTTCTCCTGATTCTTTGTTACAGCTCTCTTCCATACAAATGTATACTTGTTGGCATTGGCTTCTATCTTGGTTCCGTCAATGAAAATATTTTTTCCGGAAATTTCGCCGAGCTCAAATAGAAGTTCTGTGCATTCGGTGAGAATATTTTTTGCACAGGGTGCAAAATGGAGACTGCGAAATCTTGCAATGGTGGCATGATCAGGTACATGTTTGCCTTCAAGGAGATACATGTAATTAACATCTCTATGGCAAGCTTTTTCAATTTCTCTGGAAGAATATTTTCCATCAAGATAAGCATAAAGAAGAATTTTCAACATCTGGCGTGGGGTCACCTGGTTTTCTTTAAACATGCTGTATGTTTCATAAAGGCAAGTCAGATCCATCTCCTCCACAAACTGACTCAGCAATCTCACGCTGTCATCATCTGGGATGATAATGTTTAAATTCATTGGAATTTGAAGTTGAAAACACTTTTCATTTGTTGTATAGTTTTTATTGGTGGTGTTAAGTTTTTTCATACAGATATTATACCACCAAAACCCTTGCAGGTGTTGAACTTGCAAGGGTTTTCATGTTTTTATGCAAAAGAAAGGAGCTATCGCTGTAGCTGACCTGATCAGTCAACTGTGCGACAGCCCCTTCGCTTTTCTAAAAGCGATTTTCGCAAGTACAAATCCATAGATG
>UQEW01000115.1 GCA_900540145.1 uncultured Eubacteriales bacterium | reverse complement strand
CGCCCGAACAAACTGACTTCGCCCCGTCTCAAGCTCTGTCAGTTCCTTCGGTTTTACAAAACAGTCCACCGGACTATTTTGCAAAAAGAAAAACCGACGCATGATTGCTTTACGCTCAATACATCGGTTTCTTCATCTGACCTTGACGGTCATATTCAGTTGTCTAACATCGTACTGTTATAAAATCTATGTCATTTACGATTTTTCTTATGCTGATTTGCCCAGTAAGATTTTACAGGGATTCTTCTTCTTTTTATGTCCTCCATAAATTCTTCTTTGTCAATATTACTATCAATGGTAAATAATTTTTCTCCATTTACATATACACGCATAGAACCTTTCTTTCTCTCGCAATAGGTAATATCTTCAAAGTGAAAAGTTCTCTTTCTTCCAAAAGTTGAACGCCATGTGATTTCATCTCCGTTCACTTCCAGTTTCCACATAATCATATTCAATGAGCCGATTAAAGAAACAATAAAGAAAATGCTAAAAACGAGTGGTGGAAACAAATCATCTTGTTGAATAGCACTGGCTACCGTAGCTCCCCCAAAAAGAAACACCGCCAATACAAAAAACATAGTAAGTACTTTTTCGGTTTTTATTATATAATGCGTCCTTATTATTCCCTTTTTCTGTTCTTCCTCTCGTTCTTTAGCTCTCTTTTGTTGAAGATTTACAATATATGTCAAAAGAAGAAGTACAACTAAATAGGGACCTATTTGTGTAATTATATTCAAACACATTCGTAAAAAACCATTCATTTTTTGCCCTCCATAGTTCCAGATATGTAAAAATGATTGTTTAAATTCGAGTATTTAAAACCTCACTTTTTCATATCTCATTATACTTCATCAACTTAAAGAATGGAAGAAAAAATTTTGTATACAGAGTTCCTGTTCAAGCCTTGTAACGCACATTTCTGCAAAATCCATAGTCCCCGATACTTTCCTTGCAGACGATAGGCAACGGTCAAAACATCAGGTCTGCACCTGACATTTTAACCGCATATCAGCCCTGATTATCACATTATCCCTGCTGACTGTTCAGCCCATGCTTTTTCGCATATTCGCTGGCTTTCTGTCTGCGTTCCTCACTGTAAGGCGGCAGGAAACGGATAGACAAACGGGATTTTGCCAGCTCATAAGAAATACCGCCTTGAACATTGGATTTTTCCAGTCTGCAAAGGTCAGGGTACTTCTTAGCAAAAGCAGCCAACCTCTTTTTCAATCCGGCGTTGTGGGTGTAGATATTTGCCTTGTCCTCGCCCTCATTAAAGAGAACGATTGTTTCTTTCTCAATCTTCGTCAGTCTCGTCATAGCAGCCCTCCCTATGGTTTTTCAACACACGCAGCTTGCAGTAAAAGCAGCGATACCACCTTTCAACACCCTCAGCACTCAGCTTGACGGAAAGCATATAAAACAGCTTCTTCGTCGCCGGATCGGGTGCAAGGGCAGCCACCATACGCAAACGCTCGACAGTTGCTTTCAGGTTCGGACAGCCAAAGGCATAAATGGCTTTCATTTCATTCCGGTTCATCTTCATTGTGTTTTCCTCCTTAAAGTTTGATAAATGAAAAGCGACAGACACTTCATAAGGAAATACCTGTCGCTTCGTTTACGATATAGATTTGTTGGTTTTGGACTTGATAAAATCAGCAGTAAATCATTTCCTGTCTGATGATTTCTTCGGCTCGGTTACGGATAGAGTTCATGGACTGTACCCACAACATCTGATTGTCTGCTTTCATGGTTTCGGTCACACCCTCGGCTTGTTTCATCTGCTCAATGACAAGGCTGCACCTTTCCGCTACCTGTTCGTTCAGGTCAGCAAGGTAAGTATGCAGTTTGCCGGATAAACAGAGGGCAGAGAACCTTGCAGGGCGGTACTGCTCCAAATATGTCCTGTGCAGTCTGCCCCACATACCGATAGGGCGGTGTTCCTCCGGCAGCTTCAAGTCCGGCACATAGTAATCGCCCACAAGAACATAGTCCAGACCGTTGCTTTTGTCATGGATTCGTGATTTCAATTCTGTCATGCTATTTTTTCTCCTTTCACTTTTTGCCGATTTGATTTGCTTGTGAC
>UQEW01000114.1 GCA_900540145.1 uncultured Eubacteriales bacterium | reverse complement strand
TGGAAATGGAACAGCTGCCCATCTTCTACGCATTCTACCGCGCGGTATATATCCAAAAATGTAATTTCATCAAGGGGCTTGGCTATGGAAGCTCCGCCGCTGCCTCTCTTAACGGTGATAAGTCCTGCTCCTTTTAGCTGCGATAACAGTTTCCGAATGATCACCGGATTGACATTGACGCTTTCAGCCAGGAAATCGCTGGTTATTTTATAATCCTTTTCAAATGTATCGATGCATGCGAAAATATGAATCGCCATCGTAAATCTACTGGAAATTTGCATTTTATTTTATTCCATCCTTTACTTTTTCTGTATTAACTTAAATCAATTATACCAACGCACAAATGTAATGTCAACGGTTACATCGGTTCGACATCATCTATACATCGGTTCGACATCATCTATACATCAGCTCGACATCAACTATACGTTTCATCTCCAACGAAAAAATCTATTTTAAATCAAAACGAAATCCATTAAAAACGAAATCCATTCTCACCAATTTTTTTCCGTTAGGCGTATCCACCGCATGAATCAGCCGTTCTTTATACGCCGCAGCTTTCATCTGCCTTATCAAAACATCCTCATCCATCCGGTGGTGCACCTCCTCCAAACGGTCAAAAGCATGAATATACGGTGAGTCTGATACAAATGCCTCTCCTGTATTTTTCTGTATTACACAAGAAACATATGACGGATTGACGGTTTTTAAGGTCTTTAAGAAATTTTCGTATCCTATATACTCAAGCAGCAAATTAGCAATCAGCAAATCTGCATGGGGCAACGCAACATTTTCTCTAAGCAGATCTGCACATATAGGCGTAAAGGTTCCTTGCAATCTTGCGTGCCTTTTTTCACACGCCTGCAAATATTTTTCGTTAATGTCAACACCATATACCACGTCAAAATCGTCTTTGCCTATATGCTCAAGACCATTGCCGCCTGCCACACCGAGAATCATTACTGACTTTGCATCGTATGCACACAGCTGTTCTTTCATTATATTATTCAACGTCTGAAACTGAAAAACGCTATCCAGCTTCATGTGGTTTTCATAATCGTTCAACTGTATTTCTTTCCATGGATTGCTCATCGGCCACTCTCCTAAACATCAGCCTTTTACAAATTTTCAGGCTGTCAGGCTATTCTACCACCAAATCGCTCACGTCTATGTCTTCTTCTTTAGTGTATTTATACTCTTTACTTGTAAATATGTCATATATTATCGGCACAACGAACAGCGTGAGTATGGTCGCATATACAAGTCCGCCAATGCACACCAGCGCCACCGGCTGCATCATATCGGTTCCGGCAGTTTTTCCTATAGCCATGATTATCAAGCCTAAAATGGTAGTCAAGCTGGTCATCAGCACCGGTCTTATACGTGTGGCTCCGCCTTCTATTATGGCCCTTCTCTTCTCAAGGCCTTTGGCTCGCAGCTGGTTGATGTAGTCTACCAGCACTATTCCGTTATTTACGATTATGCCTACCAGCATTATGAGACCTATCATAGCGATGATGCTTATTTCTTTGTCAAATATCAACAGCGCCAGAAGACCTCCGGTAAAGGCGAGAGGTATGGTGAACATCACTATAAACGGTGAGCGCAGAGACTGGAATTGAGCAACCATTATCAAATATACGAACAGGACTCCAAGGGCCATCATCTTTATCAAATCTTTCATGGCGTCCATTATCATCTCATTTTCGCCGGCAAACTGATATGTTACACCGTCAGGAGCATTGTAGTCAGCAAAAGCCTTTTCTGCGGCATCTGTTACAAGGGTCACGTTATAGCCTTCTTCCAATTCTCCTGTTACCGTCAGATATGTGCGCTGATTGTCGCGAGTGATGGAAGGCAGACTGTCTTTTTCCTGCATTTCAGCAATATCGGAAAGTTTTACATCTACAGCATTTCCGGAAGAATCAGTTCCCTGTAACGTCAAATTTTTGAGGGTATCTACGGTGACATCTGCCTCGTCTTTATCGCTGACGATAACCTCATAGTTCTCGCCTTTCCACGCCAATGTGGTGGAGGAAGTTTCCGAGGTAAGAGCTTCGGCAATCTGCGCATATACTTGAGCCACCGTCAGACCGTTTTTCAATCGTCTGAGCGATGATTTTCCTTGATATTCCGGGCTTTTTTGAGCCTCGG
>UQEW01000113.1 GCA_900540145.1 uncultured Eubacteriales bacterium | reverse complement strand
TTTCCGGGTAGTGCTTCACTTGCTGGTCGTATTCACAGAACAGCTTTTCGCCGCTCTGGTAGGCAGCGGCGGCAACCGCAGACTGCTGTTGGCTTCGCTGCACAATAGAAATTTCGTTGTGTGGACAGGGCATTTCGTGTCCCTCCTTTCCTTGATTTATGGATGGGTGGCGTTTTGCCACCTCATTTTAGGCAGAAAAAAAGCAGGAGACCTTTTTCAGATTTCCTGCTTGGTGTGCCGCTGTGTTGGCGGCTGATATTTAGTTGCAAAAGTTCGGGACAGGTTGACCCGATGGGTAGATGGTATACTTAAAAATTATGGTTCTCTTGTCATTAGCTCATTAGCATAATGATTAAGAGCTTCACAAGGTTCATCCTATGCGTTCTTAAGCTAGCTGCTGTTAGTGCTTCTCATTGCACCCTGGTTATAAAAGCCATACTCACAAACCTCTTCACCAAAACTCTTTACATCTCTAATATAGAACTCTATCTAGCGAACTTTTAGAAAAGATATAAAACATCAGAGTATGGACAGTTGCGGATGTACTTCAGAAAAGATTAGATGTCTAAAAAGCTTGTAGTTAAAGCTTTTTAGACATCTAAATCTAGGTACTAAAACAATTCATCCAGTAAAATATAATATTTTATTTTCTCCCAATCAGGCTTGATCCCCAGTAAGTCAAAAAATAGCTCGACATACTGTTCTTCCCCGATATCCTCCCTGATCGACCGGACGCAGAAGGCAATGTCATACCACTTGTCCGCCCTGCCGCTTCTCCCAAGATCAATAAAGCCACTTACTTTGCCATCTTTCACAAAGATGTTGCTGTCTCCCAGGTCGCCGTGGGAAAAGACAAGTTCCTCTTCGGGCTTTTCCGTCTTTAAAAAATCATACAGCTCGCGCGGATCTTTAAATGGAGTGTCTTCTTCCCAGTTTTCGCAATCCACATCGGCCAGATCGTTATTCAGTAAGTAATCCAATTCGGCTAAGCGGCTGTCTAAGCTATTCGTATAGGGACAATCCGATATGTCGATGGAGTGAAAGAGCCTGATGCACTCCGCATACAGCTCGATAATCTTTTCAGGGCTTTGTTCATCTTCATACTCTTCCGAGCAAAGGACGCCATCGGCCTCACTCATGAGCAGATTGCTCCAGCCATCATGCCGTTCAAAGTGCAGGACCTTTGGAACAGGCAGCTTTCCTTCCAGCCATAGCATCATGTCCTTTTCCCGTTCCACATCATAGGTGGTCCCTTTATACCGGCTGTCCGTCATTTTTAAATATAGGTTTTCATTTTCTCCCACCAGCTTATATACCTTAGCAGGAGACATTCCTTCCGTATCTTTTACGCAGCGGTATTTTTCGATCAGTTTTTTCAATTCCGGTGATATTCTCATTTTAGCCATTTATTATTTCCTTCCTCTTTTCTACAGTATTTAAAGATACCCCAAGAAGCTAATTATAACATTTCTTTTTCACAAGCACCAAATTTTGAGAAATTGGATTTCGCTTCTTTTAGCGTTATTCCATGATTAGAGTCGCTTGGTTCGTTATCAGAAGCAATGAACGGGTCATTCTCCCAAAAACAAACGGGGCAAATATACCCACAATCTTCATTTGCCGGAACATTATAGGTAAAATATCCGCAGCAAGGACATTGATATTTCATCATTTCGTATTTTTAGCTCCCCATTATAATTTCATATTTGAATAACAGCAAATTATCAAAAATATCATTCCTAAAATCGCAAGACTTTCGCATATAGAAACTATTTTGAAATTCCTCAAACTCATTTTTCCTTTTTTATATTCGTCATAACACAAATAAATTGTAATCGCTGCAAATACAATCGTTATAATCTCGATAACCGGCATCTATATCCCTCCTAAAATTGATTTGTCGCTCGTCATGCAATCTGAAAGTTATTATTTCAAAATAAAGGGTAGTATTATCATAACAACTCCTGATAGAGCAAATAAAATACCGCCAATTTTTGTGGTTTTCAGATATAACTCAGATGGCTCATCTGCACGATAAGATTTCCATGCTTCTGTTAATTTCCACACTAAATCTGGCTTTAAAAAAATAAACACACCTAAAACAAAAATTATAACTCCACCACTAATAGACCATAACATAGGCGTCCCTCCCGTTATTCAAGTCCAGTTTGTTATTGATTTCATTATACTTTATTACCTATCGAAAAGATAGCGTATTTTATGAAACTTGTCAGATGGGAACAGCTTGCAGCGCAAGGTGTCCCCAGATGGCAAGTCCACAAAAGGGTAGCTGGCGGCAGCCAGCGCAGGGGAAGCGTAGCGTCCCCTGTATGATTTGGAGCAGACCATGACT
>UQEW01000112.1 GCA_900540145.1 uncultured Eubacteriales bacterium | reverse complement strand
CACCGGATATAGCCCGGTGCGCACTTTACTCTCATTCCTTTAGATAACTATAACAACAACGAAACCCGTTAGCCGGAAGGTTAGCGGGTTTTCGCTCTGTATCCGGATTCTCCTTTTTTCCTTTTTGACTATAGCAAATATCAAGTCCGGCCGTTACAATATAAAATCCATAAATCCATACAGAACATGGCGCAGCCATAAAAAATCAGATGTCTATGACAAAAAAAGAAAAGCCTGCACAAATCTCTCTCTGGCAGACTTCTATTCTTTCACATACACTATTAATTCTCCGACTTCACATTCGAAATATTCACATAACTTACAGATTAGATTTGCATCCATCCTCTGGAATTCATTCCTGCAATATCTATTAAAATTCGATCTTGGAATATCCAGTTCCTTACAAATGGTATTTTTACTGACGCCTTTTTCTTTAAGCAATTCTTCAATCTTTAACTCTAAATGACCATGTCCCATATACCTCACTCCCTGCACAAAGTATATTCGATAAATTTTTATATAGTAATTCACTATACAGTGAGGTACTATACAGTTATCCCCTCTAAATAATTTGAAAGCGAGATATATGAACATGAAAAAGAAGTTAATTATCTTATTTCTAGTAATCCAACTGTTAAATGGTGTTAATTACTACATTAATCTCCCTGATTACCATGTACTTAGCAGCATGTCATTTAATACTCCTGGAACCAGAGATACCGAATTAAAAGTTCTTGTCTATAAATATTGGAAATCAGATGAAATCATCCGGGATATCGAAGATAAGCACAATTCTATTAATGGCACTCCTACTACCCTAAAGATCGATCTATACTATTCCAAGCGGGATATCTGCCATGGGAAAGCCCCTTTTAAAACCATATTCTTCGACTATAGATAAAAATGTCATTGCATACTTTACGACATTTTTACATGCTTTATGCAATGACTATGCTGGACAGTATCAAAATCAATCCAGCAATCCCCAGGAACCCAATATTTTCATGTAATACGGCCACGCCAAGCAAAGTTGCTATCGCCGGACTTATTGCGCAAAATATACCGGCGCGCTCCGCTGAGATTCTGCTTTGAGCCATCGGCTGTAATGTAAAACCAAAGCAGGTACACACAACTGCAAGAATTCCTATCATGATCCACTGCCTGCTTCCAGCTGGCAGTGCGGGAGTTTCAAATAGAAAGGATGCGGAAAGGGCAAGAACGCCCATGGTACCAACCTGTATGATTCCTATACACAGAGGATCGCCAGAGCCTTGGGATACTTTTGCCGTCACAATAATAGCAATGGCATAGAGTACCGCTGACAGCAGTCCCCAAAAGACGCCGCCAGTAAGTCCGCCCTGCGCCAAAGTGAGGCAGGCCACGCCAAGAAACGCCGCCAATGCGCTGATCATGATTCTTCCGCTTGGAAGCCTCCAAAGTAGAATTGCCTCTAGCAATGGTACGAAGATGATCGCGCAATTTTCCAAAAGCGAAACCGTGGAGGACGAAGCCTCTTTCAGCGCAGTTAGCTCTGCACTCATGACAAGGAAGAATAAAATCCCCACAATAACACCGGAAATCACGGTTTTAAACGGCATGTCTCTTAATCTTTTAAAAAACAGCACTGCCAGAATTGCAAATGCCAGCAAGCAGCGTATCGCCAGCAGATTAAACGTGTCTATGTACTCCAAAATCATTTTGCTAAATATAAATGATGTAGCGCGGGCAGCAATAACGGATGCCAGCAATACCTCATACTTATGTTCTTTCATAACCTAAAATGCCTTTCAAATTTTAGTCCTCTTTATCTATTAAATAGGATTGCAGACTCTTCTGACATCCGTTTTTTTCATAAAATCCTTCTGCTCCTGGCTGTGCGCCGAAATACAGCATGGTCGGAGTGTTATCTTTGGCAAGCGTTAGAAGCCTGCTCCCAATTCCCTGCTTCTGATATTTTGGAAGAACAAGCAGTTCTGTAATGGTTCCAAAATAATAGCCGTCTGAAAGAATCCGCAGACAGCCCACAAGTTCCTTTTCATCGTAAGCTGTGATATTCAATGTTCTCGACAGCGCAGCCTGCGTCTTATCCAGATCATAGTCCCCTGGCCATACCCTATTCACAAACGTAATAAACGTTGAAGCATTCAGTTCCTGGTCATTCACTTTATATTCCATTATCTCTTGTCCTTTCTCTCAATTTATCAGTTATAAATCATAGACCATCATGATCTCTTCCATTGTAACACTCCGCTTTTTCAAAGTCACTTCATTTGTATTCGGACATGCTGGACTGATGGCCTCTCGTCCGTTCTTAAATGCCCTCCTAAGCATTGCTTAACTCCTTCTTAAGATGTTTTTAAGAACTTTTCTTTTTCTTTTAGAGAATGAAAACACTTTGGACACAATTAGCCTTTATAATAAGTATCAGATAGTT
>UQEW01000111.1 GCA_900540145.1 uncultured Eubacteriales bacterium | reverse complement strand
ATATGGTGCGGCCAACGGGACTCGAACCCGTACACCCGTTCGGACACAAGCACCTCAAGCTTGCCTGTCTGCCAATTCCAGCACAGCCGCAAACGTAAGTCAAATTTGGATTAAATTTGACCTGCGTATCAATTATACTTTTTTGAAAACAATTTGTCAATGATTATTTTCTGAAAGAGCAAGGAAGACCTACAACGCATTTTCCACAGGCCCCTGCCTCAGGGTAAGTTTCTTCGTTTATATTGCATTGATCTAGACATTTCAGTCTGTCAAAGCCGTCAACTTTCAGAGCTCCGGCTACACATCTGTCGACACATTCTTTGCAGCTGCCGTCCTTCTTGTAAAGACATCTTTCTTCAGTGACCACGGGATCGGCTTCAATCGGAAGAGTTGTAATGATTGAATAATAACGGCCGACACACCCCTTGTCTGAAATGAGCATGTTATTAAGGCCAAATGTACCATGCCCGCAGACATAAGCTACGTGGCGCTGAGACCAACGGCTTCTCGGATAACCATCGTTTATCATACCGGCATCTCTTGGCGGACAGGCATCGTATCCTAGTTCTTTGATATATTTGCATAGTTCTTCATTGATATAAGACGCCATTTTGTTTGAATGTTCATATGCAAGAGCCCATGGTTCGGAAATAAGCTGACCCTGAATGTTGCTTATGCCTATCTCTTCTTTAAATGGCAGAAAATATGAAAGAACGACTGTCGCTCCGTCGAGATAATCCAGCGGATGATAGTGGTGAGGATCGACAAGTTCTTTCAGCTTATCAAATAATGGATTATGCACATCTCCGAATTTGATTATCGGTTCTCTCCAAAAACTTTCTATTCCGGCTTGCCGGCAGTATTCGTCGATAAGCTCTTCTAACTTTAGTTGTATTTTTTCTCTCATACTTGACTCCCTCCTAAATATCCTGATAAAATTATACTATATTTTTTTTGAAAAGCAAGGAGACAAGAATATGAAAGAAGTATATGATTTTTACTTAAGTGGATTATAAAGTTTTAATTAGAGAAGTTTTAATTAGAGAAGTTTTATTAATTGACTTTTGCAGCATAATTGTATATAATATTTGAGTATACTGTGGCAGACAGATACTTGCGCGCCATTAGCTCAATTGGATAGAGTCGCGCACTACGAATGCGAAGGTTGGGGGTTCGAGTCCCTCATGGCGCACCAAAAACCCCCTGTAATTGTGATGATTACAGGGGGTTGCTTTTATCTCTATAAGATTTCTGGTTTCTTATTTACTATTTTATGTGACGAAACAATTACTTTATATTGAGTGCGTTGAATTTATCCAAAGTAGCCTGATCCGGTTCGCTGTCTCCGTTGTAGATTAAGACTACACCGGCGTTTGCTGCGTCTGCTTTAATTGGCCCGAATATGTAATCATAACCATCGCCGGCTAATGCATGATAAGCCTCTGAATTCTCGTCATTAAAGATATAAATTTCATAATCGCCGAAACCTGCTCCGTCATCGGCTTCAACCATTTCGTAGGCTTTTTCTTCGCCCTCGCCTTCAAATCCCATAGCTTCGGCTACGGCAGCCACAGTTTTTTCTACTGAAGGTTCTTCATCTGAATCTGATGAACCACATGCGGCGAATGATATGCATAAAATCAAAGCCATTAAGAAGATTAATATTTTTTTCATTTTACTTTCATCCTATGATTGTTATATGATTTTGTTTGGCTTACTTTCATATTAACATACATAAAGCAAAGTGCAAAGTATAAGGATGTATCGGGAAAAATCATATCACAATGTAAAAATGCTCTAAATACATGTATCTCAATTCGAACAAATGGAAAGCAAGAATAATAATATATTATTAAATCCACTTTTCAGAAAGGATTTTGATTTATGTATAGATGTCATTACAATTGTACCAGCAGACGAACCCAATGCACACCGACGTGCCAACCTGTGACATGCAGACCTTGCTGTTGCCCGGCATATTGTATATGCTGTTGCAGGAAGAAAACCACAACGCCGGCACCATCTACTGGTACGGTAACTTATAATTCCAACGGAGGCACTGGCGGAACGACAGAAAATAATGTGGTATTAGGTGCTGATTATACGATAAAGAACGATGAAAATACCAATGTTTCACGTACAGGATATACTTTCACCGGATGGAATACAGCAGCGGACCAAAGCGGAACGGCCTATCAGCCGGGAGACGTGACCAATTTGAGGCAGCGCCTTTGACCGTAGACAAACCCCGGATAGATTGTATGATCTTCCGGGGTTTTCTTTTACGTTTTCTTTTCGTACGTTGCAGCGGAAGACTTATTTGTGCTCTTCTTTGCTGCCTTTGTGTTTTTCATATATCGCGCAAGGAGGTTTTTGATATCGTACATTTATCTATCGGATGATAGAGGGTAGCTTTATCCCGGTAACCGGGTCGTTAGTTTTAGAGATAACGTCCCAGGTAAGGGGTGAGATGGCATTTTAGAGATA
>UQEW01000110.1 GCA_900540145.1 uncultured Eubacteriales bacterium | reverse complement strand
TATAAGAGACAGGACTCAGATGTCGCATCGGCTTTTTTTTCCAGATGATAATCATAACTTGCAGCAGCACGTGCTGTTGAACTGGAAAGACCATTTACACTGGTTGTACTGAGTGCAAGAAGCAGATTTCCATTTGTATCATAACCTGTACTTCCTGCCTTCGCCGGATATCTTGCTGCATTTGCAACTGCCAGACCTGCCGGCAACAAATCACATGCGAGGTAGATTGTATCTCCGTCAGCAAGCAATGCAGGATCAATAAATGCTGTTGAATCACGATTAAACCGGTTTCCGTTATCTCCCAGATAATTAGCTACCGTATAAGACCAGGTTGCTCCATTATCTGTGGATCTTGATACTGCCGTATCCAATCCTGCTCCGTCTCCGCAAATATCCCATCGGATGTCTGTTGCTGCAATTAATGCTCCATTACCTGCAGTTACCAAGGCAGGAATACGGAATCTTGTAAATCCTTTGGATGAATTATGTTCCTCCAAAAACAACGTTTTCGGGAACGGCTGCTCCACTGTTGTTCCATCTGCCGGCTTTGTTCCGTCCTTTGAGTTATTCGTTGCTCCGGCTGTCACCGGAAAGCACCCCAAAGTAAGAACACCTGCCAGCAGAAATGATAATACTTTTTTTCTGTTCTTCATTTTTCTCCCTTGTATGATAATTAGGAAGTTAATTATCACACGTTTCCTTTCTTTTAATATCGTGGTTCAATACAATTCAGATACTATGGACTTTTGATTTTTCCCTGTAGCCTTGACTACTCGACTGGAGTGTATTGCCGCTACCTTTATCTGAATTGTTTATTAGCTGGATGTTGCCGGAGTGTTTTTCACTCAGAGTACTTATTTCTATCAAGTCTACGATGATAATCGATGGTGGACATCATGGTATCAGACTTTATGAAAGGGAGGTACAACCTCATGAAAATTTTTGTAGGCATTGATATTGCCAAACTCAACCATTTCGCCGCTGCGATTTCTTCGGACGGTGAAATACTCATTGAGCCGTTCAAATTCACAAACGACGCTGATGGCTTCCAACTGCTGGTCTCTAAGCTCGAATCATTCGATAAGAACAGCATCATCATCGGTCTTGAGTCGACGGCACACTACGGTGACAACCTTGTTCGATACCTTGTTGCTGAGTTCTACCAAGTGTGTGTGTTGAACCCCATCAAAACCTGTCAGATGCGTAAGAACAATGTTCGTAAAACAAAGACAGATAAGGTCGACACATTTGTTATTGCTAAAACTCTTATGATGCAGGATGACCTAAGATTTATTACCTTCTTTGATCTCGATATGATGGATCTTAAGGCCTTGGGGCGCTTTCGGCAGAAAACCATTAAGCAACGCACCCGATTGAAAATCCAACTGACAACCTATGTTGATCAAGTATTCCCGGAGATTCAATACTTTTTCAAATCCGGTCTGCATCAGAATGCTGTCTATGCTCTTTTAAAAGAAGCACCTTCTCCAAAAGAGATTGCTTCCATGCATATGACTCATCTGGCAAATCTGCTCAAAGTGAACTCGCACGGACATTTTACTAAAGAGCAGGCCAAAGAATTAAGAATTCTCGCACAGAAGTCTGTCGGTGCCAACGACAGCGCTATATCTATTCAGATAACTCAAACCATTCAACAAATCGAGTTACTGGATAGCCAATTAGAAAAGATTGAAGCTGAGATGACGGATATCATGAAATTTAACGATTCTGTCATCATGACCATTCCTGGTATCGGTTATATCAATGGTGGAATGATCCTTGGTGAAATAGGCGATATTCACCGTTTCTCCAATCCAAACAAGCTGCTTGCTTTTGCAGGCCTGGATCCTTCTGTTTATCAGTCTGGTAACTTTCAGGCTAAGACAACAAGGATGTCCAAACGTGGCTCTCGTGTTTTACGATATGCTCTTGTAAATGCAGCTTGGAACGTTGTCAGGAACAACGCAACCTTCAAGGCTTATTATGATGCCAAGAGGGCTGAAGGCCGGTCTCACTACAATGCACTTGGGCACTGTGCCGGCAAGCTTGTCAGAGTCATCTGGAAGATGCTCACTGACGAAGTAGAATTTAACCTCGAGTAAGAGATCTGTATACCTATATCGATAGATTTTGAAAAAGCACCCTAAGGGAGCTCTATTAAAGTTACCCTTTTTTACCACCGATATGAAAAAGAAATTTTTTGCTAATTTATGGTTGACTTTTCATAGCTGGTCTCCTATATAAAATCCTATCAACACGAGCATAAGCAAAAAACAAATGTAGTCTCTCATACAAAACCTGCTTTCGCCGATATACGTTCTTTTCCCATGGATTTTCAGTCCTCGCGTCATCGCCGATACGGCAACATCATCTGCTGTTTTTGTAAGCACCATAAATAATGGAACCATTCTGTATTCAAAAAGCTTTACAGGATGAAAAAAGAGGCGTCTGTTTGTAAGACCATGTAAATACATTGCGTCTTTTACCTGATTATAATCTTCTCTCGCCGTATGAAAAAATCTTGCCATAACCGTAATTGGGATGATCAACACAACCGGAAAATGCATTTTTTTAAGCGCTGACGTCATATGGCTCATTGTAGATGAAGCAAGAGCAAATCTCGCCATCACAAATCCCGGAAGAAGCCGCAAAAACATCATCGTAATAAAAAG
>UQEW01000109.1 GCA_900540145.1 uncultured Eubacteriales bacterium | reverse complement strand
GTTTTAGCCGCTGAAAATCCAAACCTTCCGTTCAGCCACAACGCCGCCTGTTCTCCGGATAAGCTATATTCCTGACCACATCTCGCCACCTGGAGAAGATGTTCCGTGGAGTTTTCTTTTACAATCCCTTTGGACAAATAAATCATGTTCATCACCTCTTTGACCTTTCAATTACATTACACGATTGGATAAGGTGATTTACAACATTTTATTTTGCTGTTTATATCAAGTACATAAGTGCAACACAAGCTCCGGCAATTAAGAGAACGCATGCCACGACCAATATAATCTTTTTAACCAGCGCCTTGTCAATCTCCTCACGCCCTCCCCCTTCATCAAAGGGACGGACATCATCATAATAGCCATCATAATCATCTTCTCTTACCGGCTCAGATGCCTCACCAGCTTTCACAGGAACAGCTGGTCTTTTTGTTTTACCTGAATATCTTCCTTTCTTTACATGTTTCTTGCTGCTCTTTTTCTTCTCTCGGTGCGCTTCGGTAACCGACGCTTCCTCCGGGACCGCAGAGGATAACGATTTTCCGCACTCCGTACAAAAGGATGCTGCCGGGTTTGCAAGTTCTCCGCCGCAATAAGGACAGTATTTCATAGTATTGAACTCCTTTCCTGAAAATAAAAAAAACAAGCAGATTCCTGAGAACCCACTTGTAGACGATATAAGTATAACAGATTTTCTTTTCCATGTCATCGGCATTTCCTATGCCACTTTTGTGCCATTTTATCTGCCATACCACGCCAATGAAGTTCTTCACTACGCAATCTCACTACATGGCCATTATCAAAGCATAAACCGCATTGGTCGCGGACAATCATAAAAAAAGCATATTTCTATCTAAACAAGATAATAAATATCTACCCTATCCAACATTATATCTTGTTTCAGTATAAAATCAATAGACGCGATAAAAAATATCTAAATAAGACAGAGAAAATGGAGATTTATGAATGGGTAGAAGCATGTTTACAATAAAAGGAAATATCTGCTCTGATAAAGTAAGATTGGGCCGCGCACTGCAAAAGCCCCCGATCACACAAGAAGAGCTTGCCCAAAGGATTCAGTTTATGGGTATGGAGGACATGACGCCTCTGATCATCTCACGTATAGAGAAGAACCAACGACATGTCTGTGATGCAGAATTGCTTATGCTGGCAAAAGCCTTGCATGTTTCAATGGAATGGCTGGTTGGTGATACAGATGAAATAAAGCTAAAATAGAATCTATCAGCAGCGAAAAAAGCGATGCAATCATCAGACTGCACCGCAAGTCATAGACCAACCGGGCAAATATAGAAGTGTTATGAAGTTGATTTACATGGTATAGTGCATAGTCGTGGCCGCTTGTCCCCGTCACCAGGGTCAGACTTTTTTGACTGTGTACCTATCGTCAGGGCGTCGTCATTCTGTATGGAGGACAAAAGAACGGCGGCCTTGATTTATTCAAAGCCGCCGCTGATAGAACAGGCGTGTCAAAAGTGCTGCTGCACGACGGCTTTTTTCTTTTGCCGTCATCCGGCAGTAAGCATTTATCACGATCATTTATAGGGCTGTTTCACGGTTTAAGCGGTGTAGCGCCCAGCTAAAACTGATACCTCCCATTACCATATAGAGAATAAACACGAAAAGCAGCTTCCCAGTTGCAAGTGTTCCGTTCAGCAATAAAGAACGTAAAGCATTGATGATATGAGTAAAAGGGTTTAGATTGACGATAACGCCTAAAATCCCATCCATTCCTCCTGCCGGAAACAATGCGGTACTAAGGAAAAATAGAGGCAGTACGATTGCGTTCATTACTGTTTCATAAACGACTTCATTCGGAAGAATAAGGCTAATTCCATACGCCATCCCTGATATAAAGAAAGCCCCTAAAAACACCAGTAGTATAGCCAGCAAAATTGCTCCAATGTCAGCGGCAATTTCTACGGAGAACAAAAGGCTGATAGCTCCCATAATGAAAACTTCAAGAAATGTGCATAACACCGCCTCTAAAAGCTGCCCTAAAACAATGGATGTCCGTCTTACCGGCGCAATCAAAATGCGGTAAAAGCTGCCGTCTGCTTTCATCATGTAGTTCATAATTCCTCCACTGCTGCAAGCGGAAAAGCTCACCAATATAATAAGACCGGGCAGGATAAAGCCTGTATAATTGACAATCCCTGTTCCCTGCATTGTTTGAGAAGCAACCGCACTGTAAAGCACTAACCAAAGGAGTGGCTGCAAAATCGTCACAATAATGGTAAAGGAATTGTGAAAGCGCCATTTGATATTCCGATACAAAATAGTAAAAACACTCATGCACATCCCTCCCGTCCGTCCTGTGTCAAACGCAGAAAAACATCTTCCAATGTGGGCTGCAAGATTTCAATTCCTAACAATGGAATGTGATATTCCAAGAGGAAAGACATCAAATCGGCCATGCTGGAATGTTCATCACTGGAATTACAGAGTACAGAGGCGTTCCGTACAGAGAATGTTTGAGCGGGCTGGTGCTGCTGCAAAAGGGGGAGAGATTTTTGTGCGTCCTTGCTGTTCGCAAACTTCACCTGAATAACAGATTGACGAAGTATGGACTTTAAGGTGTCTGGACTGCCCTGTATGGCTTCCTTTCCCCCTTTCATAATGCAGATTGCGTCACTTAGCTGATCTGCTTCCTCCAAATAGTGGGTTGTGAGAAAAATTGTCGTTCCAAAATCATCCCGGATTTTTCTCATCATATCCCACATAGCCATGCGTGACTGAATATCCATGCCAACCGTAGGTTCATCCAAAAACAAAATGTGCGGATTTGACATCATGTTTAATGCAATATCAAGTCGGGGTTTGAAGAAGCCAGAG
>UQEW01000108.1 GCA_900540145.1 uncultured Eubacteriales bacterium | reverse complement strand
CTTCGCGGGCTTACAACTGGCGTGGAGATTTTTATGAAAAAGGCAGCCGGGGAGAACAGTCTTACCAGAACAGTGAATCTAAAAATAAAAACTGGAATGGGACGCTGAAGATGAATTACCATATCGGACAGGCGCATACGTTTACTTTCAGTCATGTAATCAGTGATTTTGAACGTACGAGCCGCTCTACCATCGGTGCTTCTTCCAAATTCACGGACTTTTCTATTCCTAAAATCACCCGTAAAAACGTCAGCGGGCTTTCTTACCGTCTGATGCCGTCGGACAGATGGAATGTGTCGGCATTTGCCAAATATTATCGGCAATACAACAAGGGACCGGTATCGCAGAATACGGATGGAATAGGCAATTATATCAATCTGTCTAATACGGCAAGCGCTCTTGGATATGGAGCGGCAGGTACCTATTTTATATGGAAAGATCTTCAGGTGAAACTTTCGTACGAAAAGGCTTTCCGTCTGCCGACCACGGACGAACTCTTTGGAGATGAAGACCTTGAAGCTGGTAAGATGAATCTGAAACCGGAGAAAAGTGATAATGTCAATTTGAGTTTCAGCTATAATCATCAGTTTGGCAAGCATGGATTGTATGCCGAGGCCGGTTTGATATATCGGGATACGAAAGATTATATAAAAAGAGGACTGGACGTATTGGGAGGAACAAGCTACGGATATTATGAGAACCACGGTCACGTAAGGACCAAAGGGTATAATTTGTCATTGCTTTATAGCTTCTCGCGTTGGTTTGATATAGGAGGAACATTCAATAGCATCGATACTCGTGATTACGAAAAGTTTTTGGCGGGTTCCTCTTTGCAAGAAAGCATGCACTATAAAGTGCGTATGCCGAATCTGCCCTATCGTTATGCTAATATCAATGCAAATTTTTATTGGAATGACCTGTTTGTCAAAGGAAATGTATTGAGCATCGGCTATGATAGCTACTGGCAGCACGATTTTCCTCTTTACTGGGAGAATCTCGGAGATAAAGATTCAAAGAATATGGTGCCGGAACAGTTTTCTCATAATCTGTCTTTGTCCTACACCATGAAGAATGGACGTTATAATGTATCATTTGAATGTCGGAATTTCACCGATGCCCAACTGTTTGACAATTTTAGTCTGCAAAAAGCGGGGCGCGCATTCTATGGAAAGTTCAGAGTGTTTTTCGGTAAATAATAAGAGTCAGTTTTTAGTATCAATCAATAATAAAGAATATATGAAGAAGTTTTTATTACAGGCTTTTGCCGTAGCTTTTTGTTTGGGTAGCGGTGTGTTTGTGGCATCTTGCGACGATGATAATAATCCGGTGGATAACCCGCCAATTGATGGAGAAACAGCTTATGTGGTGGCTGCCACAACTGGTGAAGCAAGTTATTTGGTAGTAGCCAATTCTTTGGATGAAGGAACAGTGTCGACTCAAGGGAATGGAACCGAAGTGATTGGCGGTACCTATTGGGTATATAAAGGACTGGATTATGTGTTTGCTTTAGTTTATAATAAAGGTGGCGCAGGTACAGGAGCTTCCTATTATCTGGGGGCAGATGGTAAAATGAAAGAAAAGTACACATACACTTATAATCGTATCACGTCATACGGTACTTGGGGGGACAAAGTGGTGACTGTTTCCACCGGGGACTCGAAAATAACGGATGAGGATCAGAATGTGGCTCAAGCATTGTTGTTCAACTATTTGGATGCGACCGATGGCAGTCAGGAAGAGGGTACCTTGCTTGCCGAAAATTACTTGGGTAATGGTGAAAAAGTTTCATGGGCAGGTCTGGTTGAAGCTAACAATAAGATTTATACATCTGTCATCCCAATGGGAATGAGTAAGTACGGTATTAAAAAATGGCCGGAAGCTGTGACAGATCAGGAACTTGTGACTAAGACTGACGGTGGTAGCGGCAGCGGTGCATATACAGCCGGTGTCATTCCTTCTACACAATACCCGGATAATGCTTATGTGGCAATTTATAGTGGCACGAACTTCAATGAGACTCCGGTGATTGCCAAGACTGATAAAATAGGCTATGCATGCGGTCGTATGCGTTCACAATATTATCAGACCATTTGGGCCGCTGATAATGGTGATGTCTATGTGTTCTCTCCCGGATATGGACGTACGGCAGTTTCATCTTCAGATTTGAAGAAGGTAACAGGACAGAAGCCTTCGGGCGCAATGCGTATCAAAGCAGGCGCAACAGATTTCGATCCGGATTACTATGTGAACTTTGAAGAGATAGGCACTAAACATCCTATTTTCCGTTGCTGGCACATCTCTGAAGATTACTTCCTGCTTCAATTGTATAAAAAGGGAGCGGAAGATATGATTAATGGTGGTACAAGTGCAGATGTTAGCGAATTAGCTGTTTTCAAGGCGGAAGATCAGACGATTATGCCTGTTACAGGTCTGCCGGCTGACGGAAAGTTTGGTGGCGAGCCTTATGGAGAAAAAGGGTATGCTTATATGGCTGTCACTGTGACTACGGGCGAGAAACCGGCCTTCTATAAAATAGACGCAAAAACAGGCAAGGCAGTCAAAGGTTTAACGGTAGAGGCTGACGCTATCACTACGGTAGGTAAGATGGAATATCTTTCAAAATAATACAGTCGGTTAAATAGAGAATCTTTTGTAGATAAAAGCCTGCCGAGCGGAAAGCTTTGCAGGCTTTTTCAAGAAATAGGATTGAAAACATGAAAAAAATATTCAGAAAGATACATTTGTGGCTTTCCGTCCCTTTCGGACTGATAATAACTCTTGTCTGCTTCTCCGGTGCCATGCTGGTATTTGAAAATGAGGCGAATGAGTGGTTTCGACGCGATCTTTACTACGTAGAAACGGTAAAGGAGTCTCCTCTTCCTATGGATAAGTTGCTTGAAAAAGTGGCGACGACATTGCCTGACAGTGTATCGGTGACCGGTGTCAGCATATCTTCTGATCCCGGACGTGCGTATCAGGTTAGTCTTTCCAAACCACGTCGTGCATCTTTGTATGTAGACCAGTATACGGGCGAAGTAAAAGGAAAAAGCGAGCGTAGCGGCTTTTTTATGTTTATGTTCCGAATGCATCGCTGGCTTCTGGATAGTATGAATCCGGGAAATGAAGGAATCTTTTGGGGCAAAATGATTGTAGGTGTCAGTACGCTTTTACTTGTTTTTGTACTGATTTCGGGAATTGTCATTTGGTGGCCGCGTACACGTAAAGCATTGAAGAATAGCCTGAAAATAAC
>UQEW01000107.1 GCA_900540145.1 uncultured Eubacteriales bacterium | reverse complement strand
CTTTCGTACATCGGCTTTCCGCCCCTGCGGGCGCATTTTCTTTCTTGAAATGATATGTATTTCCAAATGAAGATACGGATCTGCAAGTCTTGCCAGTAAGCCAAAGGTATAGATCCATATCGTGGCAGCATTTCTGCAGAATCATCGGGCTGGTAACATCAGAATTTGCCCAGTTGCCTCGCACAAAACTGTGGGCCTGATGCCAATATCCTACATTCATTATCCCCATGACGCTGACTACATCACCAATAGTTCCAGAATCGATGATTCTTTTTATTTCCTGATAAAATGGCGTATATCTTAAAACATGGCATACTACGACGTTCCTTCCATATTTTTCTGCTGCCTCCGCCACCATCCGACACTCCTTAAGGTTCGGCGATATCGGCTTTTCCAGAAGGATGTCATATCCTTTTTCCATTGCCTTTATTGCCTGCGTCGCATGCTGGCGATCCTGGGTTGTTATAAAGGCCGCATCTGCCAATTTATCCTGCTCCAGCATTTCTTCCGCACTGCTAAAACATTTTTCCAAAGGAATATGGTACCGCCCAGCCACCTCTTCTATCCTTTCAGGAATAGGGTCGGCTATCGCCACGATCTTCATGCGCTCAGGAAACATTTCCGCAAAAGGAGCATATACGTCCCTTCCGCGATTTCCTAATCCTGCAATCGCTACGGTCACTTGTCTACTCATTTCTTCTTCCTCCTCTATCTGGAATCCTGCTATTTTTAACACTTTATTACAGTCACGAAAAGGAAGCGGCTGTCTCTGTCACTTCCTTTTTTGCTATCTTCCAATATTCTATTTAATTGCCAGAAAAGCCTTGTATCCTTTATAGGCTTCATAGACATCCGCCTTGCTGGTCACTTCCCAGGGCGCATGCATGCACAGCACTGCAACGCCGCTATCAATGACCTCCATGCCAAAATTGGCCATAATATAGGCAATGGTGCCTCCTCCGCCAATATCCACCTTGCCCAGTTCAGCAAATTGATATGCAACTTCTTCGGCATCCATGGCATTGCGGATCACGGCTAAATATTCAGCATTGGCATCATTAGACCCACTCTTTCCCCGGCTCCCTGTAAATTTATTAAATACCAGTCCTTTGGAGAAAAATGCAGAACTGCGTTTCTCAAAAGCCTCTGCAAACATTGGATCATAAGCAGCACTCACGTCAGAAGAAAGCATTTTGGAGTTCTGAAGGGCTCTTCTTACTTTCAGTTCGGACTCGCTTCCGCTTAATGCCACAAGTTCTGCAATTACATTTTCAAAAAATCTGGAATGCATGCCTGTCGCGCCAACACTTCCAATTTCCTCTTTATCTACCAGAATGCAGCAAGCGGTGCGGTCAACCTTTTCTACATCCAGCATGGCAAATAGAGAGGTAAATGCGCACACGCGGTCATCCTGCCCATAGGCCATAATCATGCTGCGGTCAAGTCCGCAATCTCTTGCGCGTCCTGCAGGCACAATCTCCAATTCAGCGGAAACGAAGTCTTCCTCTTCCATATTATAATATTCCTGAAGGAGTTTCATAATGTTGGCTTTGACCGCCTCTTTTTCTTCCTTGTCCAGATCGTCATTCTGTTCGATAGGACGGCTGCCAAAGAGCAGATCAAGTTTTTCGCCTTCTATCACGACATTCGCTTTTTTCTCTAACTGCTTGGATGCCAGGTGTACCAGAAGATCCGTAATCACGAATACCGGATCGTCATCTTTTTCCCCAATATTTACTTCCACAATTGTGCCGTCTTTCTTGGCGATAACACCGTGCAGAGCCAAAGGAAGCGTTACCCACTGATATTTTTTAATACCGCCATAGTAGTGCGTGTCCAGGTAAGCCAATTCTTCATTTTCGTAAAGAGGATTCTGCTTTACATCGATACGCGGGGAATCAATGTGCGCGCCCAGGATGTTCATTCCATTCTCCAGCGGCTGCTCCCCTATATTGAAGATTGTAATGCTCTTGTCCATGCATACTGCATATACCTTGTCGCCTGGTTTCAGGCCGGCGTTGGATTTTTTCACCTCGTCCAGGCTTTTGTAGCCTTTTTCTTCTATCATGCTGACCGTCAGTCTTATACACTCGCGCTCAGTCTTTCCTGCGTCAAGGCAGGATTTGTATTTTTCATTGGTTTGTTCTAATTCCTGCAATTGTGCAGGACTGTATGTTTTCCATGCATTTTTTCTGTCCATTGTTTTAATCTCCTTTCGTTCATTATAGTATAACACAGGATAGCACCATATGACACGTAACATTTTTAACATGAACGCGTAACACTTTTAACTTTAGCACGTAACATTTTAAAAAAATGTTACGTGTTCCACCTGCATAACTGGTGTACTTTTCTGTTCAAACTGGTGTGTAAATATGAAAAATACCCTGTGCACTTTTGTTATCCATTATTAACTTGATTCTTCACCATAATGCATATATCCCGCGCTTTACGCATTGATACTTTTAGCGTTTGCCTTATCTGTTGAATATATTCTTCTCGGTTTTCTTTTTCTTCAAATATTTGGCTTAATAGAAGAAGTTCTTTATTTGCAAATAGTTCCTTTGCCAAGTTCAAAGCTACTTCTCTTCTTTGTTCCTCAACTTCGCTAGTAATATCTTGAAAAATTTGATTATGAATATAACTAAATTCATGAAACTCTTCGAAATCGTTATACGTTTGGAAATGTTTTTTATACATTTCAAATGCATTTTCGCAGATCAATCCTTTGGTTTCCGTAAAATATTCGCCCATACTACTATATTTATATCGGACAACCCTTTTTACCATATTTGCCTTTACTGGATTCAAATGGATATATCTGAGACAAGTCCAGTAATATGACTCACTCTCAATACATTCACTCATAAAACGATTCTGAAAAACATGACCGTTTCTATTGTGCTTAAAATTGTAATAAAATGCGTATTTTGCCAAGACTCTGGCCATAAATGATGATAATTCATTAAGTTCTGCCCTGATGATAAAGTGGGCATGATTAGACATGATACAATAAGCATAAATTTCTATGCCGTATTTCTCTTTAAACTCCAGAATAATTTTTTTCAGATAAACTTTTTCGCGTTGCTGATCAAATATCCTTTCTTTATTGATTCCTTTTACTACCACATGATATAAGCCGGTAAAACTTTCCCGCCTTCTTCTGTTTTTCACAATACCCCTTCTTTCATTATTACACAGGGTATTTTTCATATTTACACACCAGTTTAGGAAATATTACACACCTGTTATGTCACATGGACACGTAACACTTTTTAAAAGTGTTACGTGTCCATGTGAAAAATGTTACGTGTTACTTTTTATTTTTCAAACACTGTCCCGGTCCTGAATGGCGCGGAACTCTTCATCGTCTTCATCAGGAAGTAGTACACCAG
>UQEW01000106.1 GCA_900540145.1 uncultured Eubacteriales bacterium | reverse complement strand
TGAAAAAATGTCAGTCAAATCATCGATTTTGCTGACATTTTTCCTGGTTTTCTCTATTTTTTACATTTTTGAGGTATTATCCACCCCTCAAAATCCCATTTTATGGAAATTCGCTGACAAAATTTCAAAAATAAACAAATTTTATCAGCGCCGGATGATCATATAATATGTCCGGGGTTTGTCTACAGTCTGAGAGCCAGCAAAATGGTTTGCTGGCTCTTTTTCTGCGCATATTGGATGCTGTTAAATTCATTTACTTAATTCTCTCTATTATTACCTTTTGCACTATTGGAAGCAATACCAATACCAGCGCCGCGAAGATAACGCAGTTGGGAATTCTGGAAATGACATAAGCCCAGTATCCTGCACCATTGGGACCGCCATAGGTAATAAACAGAAAATATGTAGTGCCGAAGAGCTTTATTATAAGCGAGACTAAAGCTGCTAAAAAAGCTCTGATAAAGGTCCACTTACCGCTTATGTTCTTATTATAGTATATGAGACCAAAGGCAAGACCGATGAGAAGCAGCGTAAAAGTTATTCCCGGATTGAAAGGCCCGACAGGAAAAAGTATGGCTGCGATAGCGTCAGCCACGGCGTATGTAAGCGCCGACCAGACGGGACCAAGGGTTACTGCTATAATAAATACCGGAATAAAATCTACGGTAAGATGATATACCGGCGTAGCAGGGATCACACGATTGATGATGATGGTTAAAGCTATCATCAGAGCCGTCAGCACCAGCTTGTGAGATCTGCTGTAAGCATGATTTCTGTACAAAAAAACATCTCCTTTCTCTATAGTGTAACTACACTACAGAGAAGGAGAAGCCAATAGCTCACTCATGTCTTCATATGATAGTGTAGCAGCGGACGCAATATTGCACCGCGGTTAAAAAACCTTCGTCTATGAGCAACATCCCATCTCATAGCACTTAACGCGCAATATTTACTCTACTTATCAATTATCATATCATATATTAATCTTAAGAACAAGATGAAATTGCCACGCAGAAAGGCGCTTATAAACAGAAGCTTGCTGCATCATAAGATATTGGCAGCATTGATGTCCTGTTTCTCATACATGAATATTATCTGTTCAGCCAAGGAATTTAGCTCTCCGGACGAATTGGAAACATCTTCAGCCTTTATATATTTTTCTGATTTGGCGAGACAATAATCTATCTCGTTTACTTCTTCTGTTTCAAGAAAAAGAAGCGCTTTTTTACGGTATTCGTGCCAACGATCACTAAAGTCTGATATCATGGACAGACTTTCATCCCAATCCCCGGCCTCCACCGCCGGAATAATTTCTTCTATTATAGAAGAAGAAAAGTCAACCAGCTGCTTCTCGGAATAATTATCAAAAATAAGCCAAGAACCTATCAAAACCATCATTATGGCGGCAGAAATTATAAGATCCCTCATAAAACTACCTCCTTTGCATAGGAACCGCTTGTTTTGTCTTTAAGATATACGTGTATATTTTTACTTTCATCACAGAAAGCCATGAAAATTTCTTTTATTTCAGATATGCCGGCTTTTTTTAACTTTGTTTTGAACCCGTTTACGTCCATGCCCACGAGAATAAGATTTTTATCATAAAGGTTGCCGTCGGAAATTATTATCACAGGTAAAGCTCCTTGAGTTACGCTGAGTTTCATATCTTTGGGCGTAATAGGTGCGCTTTCTGCTTTTTCAATTACAGAGAGCTGGCCGTTGGACTCCATTATGGCATATTCTACATCGCTTATGGAAGGACAGCCTTGTATCCTTAGTTGCTCCATCAAATCTGTTATGGTTATTCGAAGGCGGGAAAGCTCCTTTATATTAAGCTTACCCTTTTCTATTAAAATAGAAGGCTTGCCGCTTATAAAGTTTTTAAATATTTCACTTTTTGTTGATAAAAAAGAAATAAGTATTTGTAAAAACATCAACGTAAATATTGCTACAAGACCGTTTATTAAAGAGGCTTCCGCAGAGTCTATCGGGATGGCAGCCAGTTCAGCTATCATAAAGACGACGACCAGCTGAAAAGGGGACATTTTTGAAAGCTCGGATTTTCCCATTATTCTCACTGAAAATAAAAGGGCGGCGTACATAATCAAAGTTCTTATGGCTATGATCAACAAATTTTTGACCTCCAATGTTATTCTCAATTCATATTGTTTACCGAGTTGTGATGTGATATACTAATTTTTTCAAAAGATGAAATTTATTAAAAAGAAGGAATGAAAGGAAGAAATAAGATCGTGCCATGATTGGTAAGAAAGATAGTGATTTAAAACGCGCTGTTTTATATTTCTTTATATATTGTCCGCTTGGGATAATCTGCCCTCTGATAGGCCAATATCTCACCTCTATAGGATTTAACGGCACTCAAGTGGGGATTATAACTTCTTTGGGCACAGGGACAGCTGTGCTGGCAGGATTGTTCTGGGGGAAAATATATGCCAACAGTCATAAAAAAAGAACGATATTGTCAGCAATGTGCTTATCGGCCGCTTTTTTCGGGTTAATGACCACATCTACATATAATTTTATATTATACGCTTTGCTATATAGCTGTATGTATTTCTTTCAGGGACCTGTTCACGGTTTATCAGATGCGTTTGTAATCAGTAAAAGTACCAACTTTTCAGCTATAAGAGCTGTAGGCGCTTTCGGATATGCTGCGGCTGTGTTTGTGGCAGGCAAATATGCTGATGCTCATGGCCTTACAGGGATTTTTTATATGTACGCAGCGGCGTTTTTTATAACAGCATGTCTCATACTGACAGAAAACGAACCTTTAATGCATAAGGAAGAAAAAGAAAAGATAAAAATAAGCGAGCTGTTTCAAGAAAAAAACTTTGTTAAACTGCTTGTCGCTGTATTCTTCTTGATGGGAACTAATGTGGCCAACAGCACATATTTTGGATTTCTTTTTACTCAACAGCGAGGAGACGTAGAAGGAATAGGAGTTGCATTTTTACTTATGGCTGGAAGTGAAGCTCCTTTTATGGCATTGACGCCGAAACTTTCTAAAAAAATCGGCTCAGAAAAGCTGTTGCTGGCAGCCATGATTTTAACTGTAATCAGATTTGCTTTTTACTCTACAGGACCAAGCTGCGAGCTGCTGCTTGCGACATTTTTCCTTCAAGGAATGACTAACGGAATAATATTGGTAGAAGTGGTAAAATACTTTGGAAGGGTTGCGGGTCCAAGACTTTCCAATATGGCTATTTCTGTGTATTATGCCATAGGAAATAATCTCAGCGTAATATTATGCAGTCTCATCAGCGGTATAATATTAGATATAGCCGGCCCTAAAAGCGTATATCTTTTCTTTGCTGCATTTAATTCCATATCAGTATTTTTGTTCGTTTTACTCGGTATGCACAAGCCTCGTTTTTCCGATGACGATACGCTTGCCTGCAAGTAAATAATATGCTTGACGAAATATACGTTAGTTTTAGAGATAACGTCCCAGGTAAGGGGTGAGATGGCATTTTAGAGATA
>UQEW01000105.1 GCA_900540145.1 uncultured Eubacteriales bacterium | reverse complement strand
ACTATAAAACGAGCATTGATATTTCTGAATTGGTTATCTAATAATATTTGTGTAATGAGAATGAAAATCTAATTCTTTCAAGTTTAACTAAGACATTCCCGGAGCAAATGCTCATGTACGGTAGAGAAGCACAAAGCAAAACAAGGATAGCCAGCCCTGCCACTATTCCGAAGTCAGGGGAACGCAATAGAAAAATTCATAGCTGTATGCTATACTTAATTAGCATTTGAACATATCAAGCTGACACAGCAATCTCTTTACTTGCCGTTAATGCGCGTCTACCAATAGTCCGCACAAAGCAAGAGTAGCGTAAAGGTATAAAAATTTCAAACTTCTTTGTAACGAAATTCCGATTTCTCCGTCTAACCTATGAAGCTGAAGGAGGTGATGACAAGTATGGACTATGAAAAACTCTATAAAGCCTACTATTTACAGGTATACTCGTATACTATTTCTCTTGCCAAAAATCGTGAGATAGCAGAGGAAATCACGCAGAACACATTCTATAAGGCTGTTTCTACAACATCACAATTCAAAGGTAAGTCAGATGAATTGACATGGCTCTGCTCCATAGCAAAAAATCTTTACCATGATGAAATGCGAAGCCGTCAGCGAGTAGCTGATGTGAGTGAAATCAATGACTTGCCATCAAATGAAAATGTTGAGAACTCAGTTGCAGATTCTGACATGGCGTTCCGCATACACCTCGTTCTTCACCGTTTGGAAGAACCATACAAAGAAGTCTTTCAGCTTCGCGTATTCGGGGAACTATCTTTTTCACAAATCGCTGCAATTTTTGGAAAAACAGAATCATGGGCGAGAGTTACTTATCATCGTGCAAAGCTAAAAATTCAAGAAAGGATGGATGAAAAGCATGAGTAAACAATGCGATATTGTTCGAGATATTCTTCCGCTGTATGTTGACGATGCTTGCAGCGAAGCAAGCGCAGAGATGGTAAAAGAGCATTTGAACGCCTGTGCTGACTGTAACGCAATTTATCAGAAATTGCTTTCTCACACGAGCGAAGATGTTCTTCACGAAGAAAGCGAAAGCGTTATTATGCGCCATGAGGCAAAAGAAAAGCAGAGAGGCAGAAAAAAGATAACGATTGCTGTTCTCGTTTCCATCGCTCTTTGTATCATTGCAATTTTTACAGCTCTCTTTCTGTTACCTATAAACATTGCTTATGAGCCTGTCAAAATCGACTTCCCATTTGAGGTTGAAGATGTCGAAAACGTTGAAATGTACCACTATGACGGAGTGCCTGCATCAGCAGAAAAGAAAGTAGTTGTTGCTGAAAATGATATAAAGACCCTGTATGATAAGTTCAAGGGCTTATCCCTAAAAGACAAAACGACTGAGGAAACTGCCGGAGCAGATGTGACCAGCTTTAGATTTAACCTCTCAGATGGAACAAGCTACGATTTGATTTACGCCTGCTATGGGGTTAAAAACGGCGAATTGAAGTCAGCAGCAGGCGGTTTTAAGTATTTCACAAGTGCGGATATCGGCTCTTATTGGAACAATTTGAATACGGAACTTGAGGCAATTCCTATCAATGAGAGTGAATTGCCGTGAGCAGATAGCAAACCCAGCCGAGCCTGTCAACGGTCAAGATGAACGGCGCAAATGCGCCGCCGTTGACAGCCCCGCCCGTCTTTGCTGTTCGGTAATCAAGAGGGCGACAGCACAAGATGCTGCCGCCCTCTGCCATTATTCAGAAAGGGGGATTTTCCATGACCGAACACGAAAAGTATCAAGAACATATCCGGCATGCACACGATGCCTTTTGCAAGACCGTTATTCGCCACGCTGCCATAGACGCAGCCCGGAGCATACGCAGCCGCCGCAAGCGGGAAATCTCGCTTGAATATCTGATAGAAGAAAAACACTATCCATTCAGTACCACAGATAAATACTTTGCGGAGCAATCCGGCATGACCAGCTATCCGCTTTTCGTCTGTGGTCAGATGGTGCTTTTGGAAAGTCCAGAGCTTGCCGCAGCCCTGTCCGCACTATCACAGATGGAACAGGAAATCATTTTCTTGTACTACTTCCAACGATTGACGCATAGGGAGATTGGACGGAGATATGGACGGGCTGGCAACACAACCGGGCGGCGTATTCAGATGATTTTACGGCGGCTACGGGCAGAGTTGGAGGGTTTGTCCTATGAGCCAGCTACTTCCCTATGAGACAATCGTTAAGGCAAGCGAGGGCGACCCGGAAGCTGTTGCCGCCGTCCTATCCCATTATGCGGGATATGTCCGCTCTTGTGCGAAAATGGACGGACAGATTAACACGGATATGCAGGAGCATATCGTCAGGCAACTGATAGAAAGCCTGTTGAAGTTCCGCTTTGACCGCTAAACAGAAAAGTTGTATAATTAGAGCCTGACAAATTAAACTTCAATGAGGGTAGATCAAATGGAACAGATTATCAATTATAGAGACATACCCACAGATAAAAGGATTGACATATTAAATGCTCTTGAGCGAATAGGTTTTTTTCCGGCATACGGCGGCGTGAGAACAATGCAGCAAATTATGGAAAAGTCAGTTCCAGGTTCAGGCCCACAATTCTATTTCGTTTTCCGTGAAAATGAGTTGATAGGGTACAATTTTCTCATTGGGGACACTAAGAAATATAAAGCGTTCCCATGGCTTGCTATTAGCAATATGGATGAGCAGAAGTTGACTGTTTGTGAAGAACTGATGAAAATACAAATTGCCTTTTTTGAAGAACTCGGAATGCAAAAGATAGCAGATCATTGCGTTAGGATTATGGAAGATTACAGAAAAGGAATTGGAAAGCGGAAAGAAAGCGATTGCAGATAAATTCCATTTGAAAAACGGCTGACAATTTAATACCGCCGCCCATCACAGCGGCAGATAAGCAGTAAATCTTGAAAAGGTTTACTGCTTTTTTTGCGCCCATTTTCAAAAATCTTTGGCAAACCACACCGCCGGATTGTTGTAGGGAGCAGACAGGGAAAATAAAAAAATTTTCGCTGCGTTTGCCAAAACGCCCCCTTTTCACCGTTGTAGTGGTGAACAGCGGGCAGAACACGCCGCCGCAATCGCTATATTGGTGGAGCAAGCCAGTATATCCGCAAACCAGAGCCGCCGAGGAAAGCGGTAGTTTTTTAGAGCAAGATTCTACCACGGTGCCAAAATCCGCATATCTGCGGTTTTGCCCCTTTGGTAAATCTTGTTGGGGAGTGCCTTCCCCAAACCCTGCTCATGCGCCCTGTCGGGCGAGAAAGGAGGTCAACGCTTGAAGAAAAAATACAACACACCCCACCGCTGCCATGTGGTCAAAACCCGCATGACCGAGGAAGAATACGCCGACTTTACCGAGCGGCTGAAACACTATGACATGAGCCAAGCCGAATTTATCCGGCAAGCCATTACACGGGCGACCATTCGCCCCATCGTTACCGTTTCCCCGGTCAATGATGAACTGTTGTCCGCCGTTGGCAGGCTGACCGCCGAATACGGAAAAATCGGTGGCAACCTCAATCAGATTGCCCGCGCCCTCAACGAGTACGGCACACCATACAACGCCCTGTCCGTTGAAGTCCGCGCCGCCATTTCTGACCTTGCTGCCTTGAAGTTTGAAGTCCTGCGAAAGGTAGGTGACGCTGTTGGCAACATTCAAACATATCAGCTCTAAAAATGCGGACTATGGCGCAGCCGAGCAGTACCTCACCTTTGAACATGACGAGTTTACCATGAAGCCCACCCTTGATGAA
>UQEW01000104.1 GCA_900540145.1 uncultured Eubacteriales bacterium | reverse complement strand
AGATCTGTATAAGAGACAGATATATACTACTTCTCCTGTCACGCCTTTGGCGTCTGCAGGATCTGTGCCGGCTTCTTCAGTAAAACAGCTGTTCCATGCAAGATGTACCCTTTTATTCAACTCAGCCTCTTTACCGTTTTGCACATTTATCCTGTTGCCTGCAGAATCTTTTTCGATTATCCATTTCCACATCTCATCTATGCTTTCCATGCCATAATGGTCAAGATAAGTATCAGTAGTAGGATTAAAAGCATATGATTCCACATTAATCCTTTCTATGAGCTGGTCCTTGCCTTGAAAATCTCCTGCCGACGTAACCTCCAGCTTGGCATATTCAGGATCCCATGTAAGGGTATCAATGTCATTGAAATACGTTACCCATGCATAATCATCATCAGTAGCGCTGCTCTTGTCGTTAGCGCTCTTGTTATACTGATCGCTGGTCCCCTTACCCGCGTCAGTATATCCTGCGTCAACAAGCTGTCCATGCGCAAAAGAATCTATTACTTGATTCTGCCATCGTCCTCCTGTTGTACGCCATCCGAGATAGACATAAGATAAATAATCAAACATGTCTTCTCCATCAATATGTTTTCCCAATTTTTCAACGGTTTCCTGCATGTATGAAACCTCTTCTCCTTGCGTGTCCTGAGCAAAAGCGAAGCTAAATCCGCTCAGGACCATTGTGAAGCAAAGCAACACGCATAATAGTTTTTTGCTCTTTTTCATCCTCTTTCTCCTTTCTCAAAAAAGAACTATAACTACCGCTTTGATTTCAAATCCCCTTGCATTCTTTCAGTTTGAAATTTTCTTCGGGGCGAATTTATTTTCTTAATTATACGGTCAAGCCATGATTGACAGGCCTTTTTTATACAAAAAGAAACGCGTTCATCCGACATTTTCATGCAAGAATAAACGCGTTTTTGCTTTTTGGGCTAAATTCTTATTTCAGTTTTTACAGGCCTGCTTGTTCCCTCAAAGTCTCTGCCTTGTCTGTATGTTCCCAAGGAATATCGATGTCTGTCCTTCCGAAGTGTCCGTAAGCAGCTACCTGCTTGTATATAGGTCTTCTCAGATCCAAGTCTCTTATAATCGCGGCAGGTCTGAGGTCAAAGTTTTTCTCTATCAGTTGAGCTATCACATCGTCAGCCAGCTTACCTGTTCCGAATGTATCTACCATTATGGACACAGGCTTAGCGACTCCGATAGCATAAGCAAGCTGTATCTCGCATTTGTCTGCAAGACCTGCAGCTACCACGTTTTTGGCTGCATATCTCGCTGCGTATGAGGCGCTGCGGTCTACTTTTGTAGGGTCTTTTCCTGAAAATGCGCCGCCGCCGTGGCGAGCATATCCACCGTAGCTGTCCACGATTATCTTTCTTCCGGTCAATCCGGAATCTCCGTGAGGACCGCCTATAACAAATCTTCCGGTAGGATTTACATAATATTTAGTATCTTCGTCCAAGAGTTCTGCCGGTATGATAGGACGTATGACATATTCAATCATGTCCTTTCTTATCTGCTCTTGCGTTACATCAGGATCGTGTTGAGTGGACACCAGTACAGTGTCTACCCTCTTCACTTTATCTCCGTCATATTCAATGGTTACCTGAGTTTTTCCATCAGGTCTGAGGTATTTCAGGGTTCCATCTTTTCTCACATCAGCAAGTCTCTTGGCCAGCTTATGGGCTAATGCGATTGGCATAGGCATAAGTTCTGGAGTTTCATTGCATGCGTATCCAAACATGAGACCCTGGTCACCGGCTCCGATAGTGTCAAGCTGGTCATCAAGAGTCCCCTCTTTGTATTCCAAAGCTTTGTTAACTCCAAGGGCAATGTCTCCTGACTGTTCATCTATGGCAGAAAGTACTGCGCATGTGTTGCCGTCGAAGCCATATTCACTCCTATCGTAACCTATATCCAGTATCACCTTTCTTACGATTTTAGGAATATCAACATAGCAGCTTGTACTGATTTCTCCCATTACCATAGCATAACCTGTAGTTGTGGTAGTTTCTGCCGCAACCCGTCCGTAAGGGTCTTTTTCCAATATGGCATCCAATATGGCATCTGATATCTGGTCGCATATTTTATCAGGATGACCTTCTGTAACTGATTCTGACGTGAATAGTTTTTTCATATGTAATTCCTCCTTTAAAAAACCTCTCTTTTCTAAAAGAGAGGTTGGTAATATCAGCATATTTTCCTCATCTTTCAGAATTTTTAGATTCTGTAGGATTTAGCACCTTTTATGCTTACAAGCACCTAGGTTGCCGGGCGTCTTTGGGCCTATTCCCTCAGCCACTCTTAATAAGGATTATTTTTTTATAAACAAAGTGATTTCTTCAATGATATTATACCCTTTTGCGTTTAAAGTCAACCAAAGATAATAATAATTTGTTGTTTTTTCGGCAAAATCATGTATACTTATGTTATATAGTCTTGTAGAGCTTCAAATGAGGTAATCAATTTGTCATCAAACAACAAGCAAGTTTTCAATTTAATAAAAGGTGGCTTAGGCGAATCGGCTGAAGACAGCACCAAAGAATTTGCGGGAGCCACCGTCACTGATACGCGTCTTATGGGCGTAGTAAGTATGACTGTCCACTGGTATCTGCCGGAAAATTCTCAAATGACCGACCTCTACCAGTTCTTTTACTTTGACGCTGAAGAAGATGGTTTCGAGACGTATTCCAGCTTTCTCGGAGGTAACTCTCCTGAAGATTATCAGAATGTGATCAAAGCAGAGAACCAACTTATCGGTGGTCTCGGTGGCGCTCAAGTATCAATCACAGAGAAGGAAGCTCGTTTTCTTCTGCAAAATTACGTGGATTTTAACAGAAAAAACGATATACCTCTGCCTTCCGGTTATAACGAATATGAATTCATGCTTACACCTGCCGTAACTCTTTCGGATGCTGAGCTCCATCTTTTCATGTGTAAACAATGTACAGTTGTGGATTCGCCTTATCAGGTAATAACTTATTTTCTCATGAGATGTTTCGGAAAAGATTTTGAAGCAGCGAAATTTTTAACTAAAGGTTATGTTCGTACCAATCTCTTTCCGGAGCACAAGGCAGCTACCTTGTTAAAAAACACCATAGAAGATTATCAAGACGCAGTAAGCGGCGCCAACACAAAATATCAGCAGACAGACGAAGACGGCATGTTTGAAACCTTCCAAACCATCAAATCCTACATGTGTGAATCGCTTATAGAATATGATGGCAAATATTTTTTGATAGTTACTCAAGTTTCTTTGGAGCATTTAAGGGTTGTAAAATACGAGAAAATATCTGTTTTCAGTCTTTCCGCGGCAGAAGCGACAATGATGACCCGCAGAAGCGAATATATAACGGTCATGGACGTAATCCCTTACGCGCCTGAATTCACTCAGGATTCCACCATTCTGGCCGGTCGTGCCATGGTCTCGGATCATGATGGCGGCAAGCTGTTTATGATATTCCGTTCTAACAACGATCATGTTAAAAATCCAGTCTATATGCTCAATGATGACGTCCTGGGGATTTACTATTTTGTGGAGGACAGTCAGCTTATTTTGGCATCATATAGCCTTGAAGGGATCAAAGCTCTTGAATCAGACCTTAAGAATTCTTATATGGATGATTATGTTGTTCCCGTTTCAAAATACGAATTCAAAGAACCTGTGCTGTTTGATTTTATAAACAGCGGTTTCGACGATTTCGAAGACTTCGTAGATGTTATTTCTATCAATCCTGAAGATGAATGATAATGTGAACTCTGATTTTCCGTTATCTTTTCCACGCCTCTTCAATGG
>UQEW01000103.1 GCA_900540145.1 uncultured Eubacteriales bacterium | reverse complement strand
CTACAGCGATGGCGCAAGCGTATATGAAGAATCCGCCCGGCGCCAATGCTACTATCATCATAGGATGTTCTGAAATGAACGGCAATGAAATAGTAAGTTTTTCGGCCAGTTCATCTCCGCCCAGGAAGAATCCTGAGAAGATTGTACCGGAACCTATTATTTCTCTGATGGCGCCTATGCATGTCAGCGACAATGTAAATCCAAGTCCCATTCCTGCTCCGTCGAGAGCTGAATCAAGAACGCCGTTCTTGCTGGCAAACATTTCAGCTCTTCCGAGGATGATACAGTTTACTACTATCAAAGGCAGGAATACACCCAGCGAATTGTAAAGCGGTTCTGCAAATGCCTGTACTATAAACTGTACGAGAGTTACGAAACCTGCGATTACTACTATGTAGCACGGTATTCTTACTTTATCCGGAATTACTCTGGCAAGCAGTGATATAACAATGTTGGAACAGATGAGAACTACTGTAGCTGCAATACCCATACCCATACCGTTGAAGGCTGAGGATGTTGTAGCCAGAGTAGGACACGTTCCGAGCAATAATACTAAGTTAGGGTTCTCTTTAATCAATCCCTTAGTGAAGACTGCTAATCTGTTTACTTTCTCTTTCATTAATTAGCACCTCCTTGAATCTCCTGATACTGCTGCAAAGCTGCGCATACTGCCTGATATAAGGCGTTGGACGAAATAGTTGCGCCGCTGATATATGTTACAGCTGAATCACCTTTGATATTATCTGCTCCGGCCAGTTCTGTAACTCCCTGGTACTGAGACAAATATCCTGCGTCATGGGCTTTAGTTCCAAGACCCATAGTATCATTATGAGCAGTTACTTGAACTCCTGTAACACTTCCTTCATTATCTATACCTATCATGGCTGTAAGCATACCGCCGTAAGATTTTGATTCAACAGTAGCAACAATACCTTCGCCATTGGTTCCTACGTAACAATCAGATACATACACCTGATCCGGTGACAGAACTACCAAATCACCTGTATACTGCTCAAAGTTTTCTGCTGCCGGGAGCAATTCCGCTCTTGCGGCATCCTGAGACGCTTTAGTATTTTGGGCGATAATAGGCGCTGTTATGGAGTTTACATATGCCAGTGCGAAGGTTATTACCAGACAGATAATTACCAAAACGACTGTAGGTTGAATATATTCTTTAAATGTATTACTTTTCATGTTTCTTCGCACCTCCATACATTCTCTTCTGGAAGAAGTTATTGATAAGCGGTGTCAGGCAGTTCATGATCAGTATGGAGAAGGATACGCCTTCAGGGTACTGACCCCAAAGTCTTATAATCATGGTGATTAAACCGCATCCTATACCAAAGACAACTTTACCTGCCGGCAAAAGCGGTGTTGTAACATAGTCTGTTGCCATGAAGAAAGCACCCAGCATAACGCCTCCTGCCAGTATGTGGAATACTGCCATGTCCAAAGCGTCAGCTGTTCCTGTTGCAGTGTAATATATGAACGCGAATACAAACACTGTTCCGATGAAGGTTGCCGGAATGATAGGGCTTATGATCTTCTTCCATATCAGGAACAGGCCTCCTATTATAAGAGCGATGGCGCTGACTTCACCCATGGAACCTCCGATGAATCCGAGGAACATATCCATGTTGGAAGGAAGTTCTCCGGTTCCTTCTTTGAGGATTCCCAGAGGAGTAGCTGTGGAAGTAGCGTCAACTGCCATTTTAGGAAGCGGCCATGTGGTCATCTCTGTGGCAAATGAAAGGAACAGCACAATTCTTGCAGTGATTGCAGGGTTGGCAATGTTCTTTCCTATACCGCCGAACAGCTGCTTGATGATTACAATCGCTACGAAGCAACCTACTACAGCAATCCAGTAAGGAAGGCCTGACGGTACGTTGAAGGCGATTAAAACGCCTGTTACTACAGCACTGAGATCCCCAACAGTCTGAGGTCTCTTCATCAGCTTATTGTATGCCCATTCAAAGAACACGGCAGCTATAACGCAGACCAAAGTCAGAGAAAGGACTCTAAAACCGAAAACATAAATACTTACAAGCAAGGAAGGTACTAAAGCTAAAATTACCATCATCATAATTCTGCTTGTATCCATATTGCTTACGATATGAGGAGCTGATGATACTACTAAATTATTGTAAGTTTTCTTTTCCATTATTTAATTCCAGCCTCCTTTACCAAAGCTTTTCCAAGCTTATTAGTGAAGCCCAAAGGTCTTCTTGCCGGGCAAACATACGAACAGCTTCCGCATTCCATGCACTGCATAACTTTCAAATCAGAAAGAGCCTGTGCGTCTCTTCTGTCATAAGCGTCTGCCAGCGCAGTCGGAATCAAATTGAACGGACAAGCTTGGTGGCATCTTCCGCAATTGATACATGCTGTTTCTTCTTTTACCAGAGCTTGGCTCTTTGTGAAAGCCAAAATAGCGTTATTATTTTTTACGATTGGCATTTCATCGGAGAAAATAGCTCTGCCCATCATAGGACCGCCCATGAGGATTTTTCTAGGTTCCTGCTTATATCCTCCGCAGAAAGCTATAACATCGCTGATCATGGCGCCTATAGGAGCTATGATGTTCTTTGGCTGTGCTACAGCGTCGCCGTCTACGGTCATTCTCTTTGAGATTAGCGGCATTCCTGTTCTGAAATACTCCCCTACCTTAGCAAAAGTAGTAACGTTGGAAAGAATTACTCCCATATCTGCCGGCAGAACGCCTGCGTCCATAGTCTTTCCTGTTATCTCATAAACCAGAACTCTTTCAGCTCCTTTTGGATATCTTGCCTGTAGCTTGAAAGTTTTAATATTTGTAATACCTTTATCTGCCAGCACCTTGTCCAGGTGTTCTATGGCGTCAGGTTTGTTTTCTTCAATGCCGATAAAACCTTCGTCGAGGCCTATGTACTTCATCGCCAGCTGCATTCCGCTGATAAGGTCTTCCGTATCTTCCAGCATAGTGCGATGGTCAGAGGTGATAAACGGTTCACACTCAGCTGCGTTAACAATCAAAGTATGAACATCATCGATATTCTTAGGGTTGAATTTAATGTGGGTAGGGAAAGAGGCTCCGCCTAGTCCTACCAGTCCGCTTTCTCTCACTGCTTTGATGAATCCCGCAAGATCATCAACTTCAGGAGGTTTGATGCCTTCAAAAATTTCCTGCTTCTTATCGGTCTCGATAACAACAAGAGTGTCGACTCCGCCATTGGCAGATCTCATCTCTTCCAGTCCTGTTACCGTTCCGGACACACTGGAGTGAATAGGTGCGCTTACAAAAGCGTCCACATCGCCTATAAGCTGTCCTACTTTGACATAGTCACCCTTCTGTACCAGGGGTTTGCAAGGCGCTCCAATATGCTGAGACATGGAAATTTTTACAACATCCGGGATCGGCATTACTTCAGTGGCACAACCGGCAGTGTGCTTGTAATGACTCACATGGATGCTATGTAAATGTTTGTGACTCATTTGTTGAGACCTTCCTTTCTAAAATTTATACATAATCATACGAAGTACATTATACACCATTATGATGCAAAAATCATCAAAAATTTTCATAATTAACACTATCAAAGCCATGAATTTGATGGCAAGCCAGGTAATGTACTCCTTTTCTTCTTATTATATATGGTACTTCTGCGGCAAAGGGATGTAAAGTAGGCACAATATTGTAACCTGTGGGATATTAAAGCTGCGAGCTTCAAGCTGTGTCGAAATTTGTCGAAAATAAGCCTCGGCCGAATCTTGGCTGCGCTCGCGAGACCGAAGGATTATTCGTTGCTGCACTGGCGAGACCGAAGGATTATTCGTTGCTGCACTGGCGAGACCGAGGAACCTGAAGGCCTGCTGACAAAAAATCAAATTTTTTTAAATTTTTACATCAAAAGGGTTTAAACTCGTGTCAAATTTCGTCGAAAAC
>UQEW01000102.1 GCA_900540145.1 uncultured Eubacteriales bacterium | reverse complement strand
ACACCTTATATGATTTCCTGCTTTATGGTGTAACATATGTTTGACAAACCTACAATTTACGGATTATTTTATATTTTTTCCATCTGCTATGCCCTTGGATGCGCTCTGTCATATACGTCCTTTATTCTGTTCTTCGTAAAGGCCAAGTACACTTGAGTTGCTGAAATGTCTTCGTGACCCATCAGCTCCTGCAGCGATTTGACATCGGCTCCGTTTTGAAGCATATGAACGGCAAAGGAATTTCTAAGCACTTGAGGAGTCAGATTGATCTCAAAGCCCGCCTTTTCACCGTACTCTTTTAATATTTTCCATAATCCCTGCCTTGTTACAGGCTGGCCGTGGTAATTTACAAACAGATGCTCTTCTTGGGGATTGTTGCGGATAAGAAGATTTCTGCTGCTTTGCATGTATTTTTCTACAGCTTCTCTAGCCAGCTTGCCTATAGGTATGATTCGTGCTCTTACATTCTCCCCGGTACATGTGAGAAATCCCATGCGCAAATTTATATCGCTGCAGCTCATATCTATCAATTCGCTGGCTCTTATCCCCGTAGCATAAAGCAATTCCAAAATAGCTCTGTCCCTTATGCCCTTATGGCTTTCATCGGGCAAGGTCATGAGAGTGTCTATCTGGTCTATGGTTAAAAACTCTATCTTTTTCTTTTCTATTTTAGGTGATTTTATATTTTCTGTAGGATTTTGTGCAAGTCCCATCTTTTTCTGCATAAAGTTATAATAAGTCCTTATGGAGGCAAGCTTTCTATTTACCGTAGATTTTGAGCGATTCTGAGATTTAAGCAGCATAAGATATGCTACCACATCAGCATTGGTAGCGTCAGATAAATCAGCTATATATCTTGTTTCAAGAAACTGTTTAAAATGTTTAATATCTCTCAGATAAGCCTTGGCTGTATTGTCAGCAGTTTTCTTTTCTTCGGTAAGATAGTCGAGAAATAAATCTTTGCTCATTTTTTCCTCCATTATTATTTTAGATAAGTATATTACGTTTTTTGACATTTTTCAACAAGATTTGTATGAGGAGTATGAAACATGATAGTAAATAAGAAGATAGCTTTAGCGATGTTTTTTATCTTTGCTGTTGGCCTGTGCAGCGGCGCTTTCTTTGAAATTTACATGAAAGGAGAAGGAAAGACACAGCTTATGGATATGCTTTCAGGGCTGGTTTCCGGCAGCACCGGGCAAAGCTTTATTTCCACATTTTGGAATAGTTTCAGAACGTGGATAGCTATGCTTCTCATTACTTTTATCGTGCCTTTCCTGCCGCCGCTTGCCATACTGTGTCCTTTTTTCCCAATGTTAAAAGGATTGACCCTGGGGTTTTCTGCGACGATGTTGATAGAAACCTTCGGCGTCAAAGGCACTTGGTACATAATTTCAACCATACTTCCGCAAAATCTCATTCAAATCCCCATCCTCTGCGTGCTCATCGGGCTCTCCATGAGCGGCGCCAATAAAAAAGCCCTGCGCAAAAGCACAAGACCCTATTTGACATGCTATGGCGTAGCTGTGTGTTTGATTCTTATTTCCTGCTTGTTGGAAGCTTTCCTGACGCAATTTCTTCTCTGACCATCATTATCGCAATGATGGTTTTTGCGTCATCGATTTGGCCTTTCATAACCATGGAAAACAAATCTTCCACATCCCACTCTTCTATATCAATGGCCTCATTGTCATCAAAGTCAGTGTCTCCTGCCACAAGACCTGTGCAGAGATATAAATACAACACTTCATCAGAGTATCCCACAGAAGGGTAAAAGCTTGTCATAAATCTCACTTCTGTGGCTGTATATCCGGTTTCTTCTTTAAGTTCACGTATGGCAGTTTTATAAGGCTCCTCACCCTTATCTATTTTGCCTGCCGGAACCTCAAACATAACTTTCTCGGCAGGCTTTCTGTACTGCCTTACCATCACCATCTTCCCCTCGTCTGTGATTGCCGCTAAAACTGCACCTCCGTTATGCTCTATTATTTCTCTATAAGAGAGTCCGTTTTTAACCGTAACTTTATCTTTACGCAAATTAATTATCGCGCCTTCATATATCATTTCACTGGACACGGTGTTTTCTTCGAAAATCATATTTATCCTTCCTTATGTTTCTTTATTTTTTATAATTTTATCACTTTTTTCTTTAAGCAACAACCTTATAACGAAAAAGATGATACCATGACAGTTATGGCATCATCTTTTATGATTATGTATATATCGGTCGCCTATCTGGGTTCTACCAGGAGTTTGATTGCAGTTCTTTCCTCTCCTTCAATTTGTATATCAGTAAATGCAGGTATGCATACCAGGTCTATGCCGCTGGGAGCCACAAATCCTCTGGCAATGGCTGTTGCTTTAATAGCTTGGTTCAAAGCGCCTGCTCCTATAGCCTGTATCTCTGCCCCGCCTTTTTCTCTCAATACACCTGCTAACGCCCCTGCTACTGAATTGGGATTTGATTTAGCTGATACCTTTAAAATTTCCATTATTGTTCCTCCTGTAAAATGCTTTCACCTAATCGTAAAATACTTTTTTCAAAATGCTTTTAAATGTCTGTTTTCTCTTTACCCGGGTTTTAAGATAAATCAATTATAACTCTAGATGAGATGTTATTTTCCCATATTTCTTCGACAAATTCACTATTTTGACAACATTTTTCACTTTTTTTTCACAGAACCCCTTGCATTTTTTATTTTATTTTGTATAATTATATTGTGGTTATCCCCCCTGATAACCTCATAATCTCAAATCCAAAATACCCCTTTTGAACAAAATAGACTGCTCCCCTGCAGTCTATTTTGTTATAAGCCATACGAGGAGGTTTCTCATGAAAACGGTAAGAACTGTACACAAAGTAGAAATTTTCAAATCAAAACTCATGGAGCAATATTTTTCAAACATGCGCATGGGAGTATTTGATATAGAAACCCTCGGCTTAAGTCCTGAAAAATCCCCCCTGGTGCTGGCTGGACTGCTTACGGTTGATCAAGAGGGCAACGCTCTTATATCTCAATATTTTGCAGAAAAGCGCCAGGATGAAGCATTGATCATGGAGCAGCTCAGGCGTGATTTTGAAAATATAGATTTTCTGGTTACATATAATGGAAAAATATTCGATTTGCCTTTCTTGGAAAAGCGCGCTTACAAGCTGTATCTGCCTCCTTTCCATTATAATTTTTATAATCTGGATTTGTATATGATGATAAAAAGTTATAGTGAAATAGGTCTTCTTTTAAAAAACATAAAGCAAAAAACCGTTGAGGAATATATGGGCTTGTCGGACAGCCGAAAAGATTCCATATCAGGCGCCGAAAGCGTGGAATTATATCTTGAATATAAGAAATGTCAGGATCAGAGTCTCAAAGAAAAATTGGAGAAAAAAATTCTTCTCCACAATCACGACGACTTGCTGCAGCTTTATAAGCTGCTACCGATAGTAAAACAGCTGGATTTCCACAGAGCCCTGAACAGCATTGGCTTTCCCGTAGCCGGAGAAAACGGATGGCCTTATCTGAACATTTCCAGGGCCAAAGCTACCAATAAGGAGTTCGAGATAAGGGGCAAATATTATGGTCCCGAGTTTTCCTATGTATCTTATGACACGTTTTATAATTATTATTCATGTGAATTCGAAGATGACGGCAACTTTGTTTTCAAGATTCCGGTAGAACGCCACAAACGTAATTCTTTTATAAATCTGAAGCTTTATTTTAATGATTTCAGCGATTTGGAGAAATACCCATGCTGCGTCAACGATTTTCTTCTGGTGACTCGTGGGATTGAGGGTTGTTATCTTGAATCCAATATGTTTGCGCAAAAATTCTTAAGGAAATTCATGAATGATAATGTATGCCCCATAAATGTGTTGTGATTTTACGATTTTGCGGTTTTATCGCTTTATCGCTTTTAAAAAAAAGGTGAAATGAAAAACTAACTTCCAGAAGAAAAAGTAAGTTCCAGATGAAAGATA
>UQEW01000101.1 GCA_900540145.1 uncultured Eubacteriales bacterium | reverse complement strand
TGGACTCAATCGCTTTTTTCTACTACTAAAGTCTCACATCTATTGTAAAGCTACAGCCGTAGCATACTCTTTTCGTTTTGCTATTGATTTTTACAGCGCTATTAAATATACTATTATATTGGGATTTTATTGTACAGGAGTTAAAGAGATGATAAAAAATGAAACAGAGCAGGTGCTGCTGATACAAGATATAGCCGGATACGGAAAAATATCCCTGGGAGTAATGATACCGATATTGTCTCACATGGGATTTAACTTGTATAATTTGCCTACAGCAGTTGTCTCCAATACCCTTGACTACGGTATATTTGAAATGCTGGAGACAACAGATTATATGAAAAACGCTTTAAAGGTATGGAAGCGCCTGGGATTTTCCTTTGACGCCATATGTACCGGAATGATAATTTCCGAAGAGCAGGTTAAACTGGTAGCTGAATACTGCCGGGAGCAAAGAGAAAAAGGAACCCATATCTTTGTTGATCCTGTGATGGGTGATGATGGAAAACTTTATAATGGTATTTCTGACAATACTGTGGTATATATGAGACAGATATGCTCTGTGGCAGACATAATTATGCCCAACTTTACAGAAGCTGTTTTTTTGGCGGACATGCTTCAGGACAGAAAGGAAGTTACTCGGGAAGAAGCTGAAAAAATAGTGGATGCTCTGAGAAATCTTGGATCCAAGTCAGTTGTGGTTACCAGCGTTTTGATGGATGGGCAGAATTGCGTGTTTGGCTACGATAATGGGAAAAAAGAGTACTTTAAGATTCCTTTTGATTGTGTTCCCGTTCAGTTTCCAGGCACAGGAGATATATTTTCTTCTCTTTTGGTAGGAGGTGTGCTTAAGGGCATAGGACTTCAGGAAACTACCAAGTTTGCCATGGATATGGTCAGAAATTTGATATTAAAAAACAAAGAGAATGTTGATAAATATAAAGGAATACCAATTGAAAAGTATTTAGATGAGATAACAGATTTTAAGAGGTGATAGTGTATGCAGTTAACAGACAGAGTGAAAAATTGTAACGGATGTGAAGCTTGCATCGTAGGATGCAAATATGTTTGTGTCAAAATGAATGAAAAAGATGGGCGCAAGCTGCCTGAAATTGACGAAAGGGGATGCAGAAAATGCAACGCATGTATTTTGTTCTGCCCGTTGTATAACCCTGTTGAACTGCCGGAGTTCGAGGAATTTTTCGACGCTCCCGAAGGCATGGATGTGAGAAAACGTGAGATGGCGCCTATTTATAGGGCTACTATGAGAAGCGTAAGAGAAGGCAAGCATACTGAGTTCGTAGGTACCCTTTGTCAGATAGCGGCGTTGAAGTCCCTCAGAGGTGACCAGCTGGCTCATAATTTGGCTATTTTCCCTATTTATTGTGATGAAGAACAGCGGAAATCAGAGCCGGCATGCATGGAATGCCCGTTTTATAAATAGAGGTGTTTGAATGGATAATGTTTTAAAGAAAATAAAAGATGCGGAACAGCTTTTTTCCAGCTATGAGATAACCGGAAATGAGTTGGCCAGAGTGCGTGTACTTGGCGAAAAACTGGAAAACAGTCATATGACCGTGGCGGTAATAGGCCAGTTCAAAAGAGGCAAGAGCGCATTGGTCAATTGTATATTGAAAGATAAAATTTTACCGGTGGGTATAGTACCTGTTACAGCGGTGGTTACCGAGGTACAATACGGACCTAAGGGAGCAGAAGTTCATTTTTCTAACGGTGTAATAAAGCAAACCGATTTTGAAGATATTTCAACATATATAAATGAACAAGAAAATCAGGACAATCATTTGAATGTCACTAAAGTTTCCATAAAATGTCCCTCTGAGTTCTTAGAAGGAGGTTTGACTCTGGTTGATACTCCGGGAGTCGGTTCCATGCACGAAAAGAATTCCGAAGAGGCCTATGCTTTTGTTAAAGAAAGCGATGCAGTCATTTTTACTTTGTCGGTGGACAGTCCTATAAATCAGATAGAGATAGACTTTCTGAAAAACGCCAAAGAATATGCAGCAAAATTCTATTTTGCCATAAATAAAATAGACGTAATAGATGAAGACGAGCTGTCTGATTATATTTCTTATTGCAGGAAGTTTATCGCTCAGCTGATGGAAGTTGACGATGTGATGATGTTCCCTGTCAGCGCTAAAAGGGGAATAGGCGTTGACGAACTCAAAGAAACGGTAAAAAAAGATTGTGATACTGAAGCGAGAGCCATATTGGAGGAATCTGCTCAACTGAAGCTGCATGACATAGTGCTCAGCGCTCTTTCGCAGATAACGTTGTACAGAACTGCTCTGTCAATGTCTGCAGCCGAGTTTGACAAAAAATTTTCTCAGATGAAAGAATTTTCTGCAGAACTTATTAAACAGACCGCTGATATGCCTGAAAGTGAAAGAAGAAATAAGGCGGTGGCGGAAGCTCATATTAACGATGTAAAGAACAGATTATCTCAAAAGGTAAGAGATCTGTTTGGAATCGAATATCATTATGATATACACGACGTTTTGCAAGGGCAGGGTGAAATAGAGGACAAGGATGAGCTGCAGACTGACGTCGAAGCAATTTGCAAGTCTCTGGACGATACGCTAAATACCATATTTATGCATAGGGAAGAAAATGCGTATAAGGTAGCCAGAAGGATAAATGACTTAAATAAACTGGTACGTAAGCTGGTAATGATGCGCGATAATAAATGATAAAGACGAAGTTAAGATTTTGTTAAAATTTGGCGAAAATTTATCATTTTTATGTAAAAAACGGCGATTTATTGCCGATATATTTGTTAAAGAGCCTTAGGCTCTTTTTTTATTTGCATTTTGAAAAACTTATTTAATTTGAGCAAAAGTGTTTTTCGGGCACAATGTTATTTCTTATAATATTTGAAAGGATGGAATCATAATGGACTACGGAATTTTATCATTACGGGAACAGACCCTATTACCGGATTATCAGGCATATTTCAATCTGCGCTGGGTACACCGGACTTTATATGGGTACTATACATTGAAATCTTTATTGGTATTATGGTAGCATACTTCCAGAAATCGGGAGCTATTCAGGCATTTGCCAATTGGATAGGCAAGTTCAACCTTAGCAGAAGGATGACATCAGGAGCAGCGTGGTGCTTGGGATTGCTTATCTTCTTCTCAGACTATTTTTCAGCCTTTTCTTCAGCTTCGTTTTTATCTTTATCCTCCTTCGATAGCTTGTCCATGAACATGGTCCATTTGATGACATGTTTTGGGTCCGGCTGAAGGATGAAATTGTACATGCGTTTTTTGTGATAAAGATCAAAATGGTGTCCTACGCTTATGGGAAGAGCCTTTATATCACCGGTTTTTTCGGTAAATTCCAGGGGCTGCCCAAAACATAAGCCGCTTACTTTTATGGTATCTCTATCCATATAAATATTACCGCTGCCGGCATTCCAGTTTATGTTGCCATTTTCGTCCGCCGCAGCTATTATGGTTTGACTTTCAAGCGGTACGTTTAAATCCAGCTGTTCGTCCTGCCAGAAGTACCAATCGTTGATGCGTTCAAAATATCCGCCGTTCAGTTTATAATAATTATCCAATTCTGAAGAAAAGCCGCAAGCTTTGCAACAAATATGTCTGGAATCAGTATAGGTTTCAAATTCCGAGCCGCAGGCAGGGCATTTATATAAAACTTCATCAAGACCGAGAGCCGGTGATTTGCATTTATAAAAAACATCATTGAAGATTTTATCCTCATCATGTAGTATAGCTGCTTCTATCTGTTGGTTTATTTTTTGAACTGAAAGCTCTTTGATTTGAGCGGCATCAAAAAGTTTTGATGTAGTAACGTGCATTTTTCCGGCTCTAAGACCTGATTTTCCCCATTTGGGTAAAGTTTTGTAAGCTCCGTTTTCTGTTATAACATATACGTTTACTCCCATCTTTTTCACCAGTTCAGCAGTACCTTCGGTGACGCTTAGAGAGTGACCTATACATGTAAGGCGACCTTCAGGGAAAAGGACTACGACTGTCTCTTATACACATCTCCGAGCCCACGAGACAAGAGGCAATCTCGT
>UQEW01000100.1 GCA_900540145.1 uncultured Eubacteriales bacterium | reverse complement strand
AGACAGAAATAATGTCGCAGCCATAGCTCATCTACTCCTTTCTATACCTCGTCCTTAGAGACTAAAGAACGTACGACAGCGTTCTCATTAACTACTACTCCCCGGTCGGACAGTCTTTTGATCACAGTGTATGTGGTCGTACGTGACCAGCCCAACTTTTCATGACAGAGCTTTGCCAGATCAGCGCTGCCTATTGGCGCTTTGCTGCGCTACTTTATAAGCGCTCGGCGTTTTCTTAACTTATCCCCGTCAGCAAATTAAATATGTTATGTCCTGCAGCGTCAGGAACCGTAAGCAGACCTACGGCAATTATGATTATCAAAACTGCAGCAATGTAAGCAACTATCTTATTTGTAGCCCTGTAATTGACTATATTGATTATTCGTTCTTTGATATTTTCTTTGCCGAAATAGAGGCTCTTACCTAAAGAAACATATCTGCTCGTTGAGCAATCCATCAAAGTCAGCGCATAGCATTTTCGTTCCTCGTCGTTAAGCCCTCTTGCTACTCTTTCGTCGCATGCCATCTCCATATCGTCAGAAAATTTCTTATATGCTATCCATATAAGCGGATTATACCAGTTGAGTATTAGGATAAAGTGCGCCAGCAGCTTCCATATGTGATCTCCCCTCCTTATGTGCTCCTTTTCGTGAAGTATTGCATATTGCATTTTTTCCGGCTCCATGTTAAAAGGCACATATATCTTCGGCTTTATGACGCCATATACCAGCGGTGAACTTACTGCGTCGCTCTGCCATATATTCTCTTCGTATCTTACCGCTGTCCTCAAATTTTCTTTCATCCGGGAAGCGTCAAAAAGCAGTTTTGCTATCAGCAGTATCATGCCCAATATCCAAAGGAAAAACAGACCTTCCGATTTATTGAGCATGTTGTCAGAAGGCACGGTGATACCATCGCAATAATGATCCCCTATATACTCGTTAACAATGTTATCCAAAGGAGCAATTCCTGAATTGACTTTAAAAACAAGCCTATTAAAATCATCCACATTAAAGAACTCAGCACCCGGAATCAAACTGAACGTGCTGCCTACGGATACAGGCACCAGGCATTTTACGGCAAGTATACCCCATAGCAGGTAGCACAGTTGTTTGGAAGCTTTCCTGCATAGCAACCGCAATACTAACAATGCCAATATGATCCATATCAGAACGATATTAAAGTTCAGACTGTAGATAAATAATGTCGCAGCCATAGCTCATCTACTCCTTTTCAATTAACGCTTTGATTTCCGCACGCTCCTCATCTGTCAATTTTGCTGTCTTGGCAAAAGCGGCAACAAAAGCAGGCAACGAATTGTCAAATCTTTTTTGAATCAATTCTTCAATTTCCGCTTTCTGTACCTCGTCCTTAGAGACCAAAGAACGTACGACAGCGTTTTCATTAACTACTACTCCTCGGTCGGACAGTCTTTTGATCACAGTGTATGTGGTCGTACGGGACCAGCCCAGCTTTTCATGACAGAGCTTTGCCAGATCAGCGCTGCCTATGGGCTCGTTTTCCCATAGTATCAAACAAAAACGATATTCACTTTCAAAGACTTTTGGTGTAGTCATCTTCCCCTCCAGACTAATGCATTAGACTTTAAGCATAGTCTAATGCATTAGTCTAATTCTGTCAATAAATTTTATTTAAAAAACAGTTTTTTATTGTTTTATCCCCGGGCTGAGTATTATAATAAATACGTTCAGTTTTCTTACATCAAACAGCTGAACATTATTCTTATTTTAGGAGAACTTATGAATAAACCGGTTTGTTATATTATCGGCGCAGGAGAGCATTACTCCCCGCCTAAAGAGCCATCAAAAAGAGATATTATCATAGCCGCTGATGGTGGATACGCTTATCTAAAATCTTTATCCATAGAACCTGACATGTTGATAGGAGACTTTGATTCCCTTGATATCGTACCTCATAATTGCCAGGTAGTCACTCTGCCGTCGGAAAAAGACTGGACTGACACGGCTGCTGCCATAGAAACAGGCTGGTCCAAGGGATACCGCACGTTTTTCATTTACGGGGGAACAGGAGGAAGGCCTGATCATACCATGGCTAACATCCAGTGCATAGCCGATATCGCTCAGCGAGGTGGCCGCGGCTATATCTTTGATAAAGACAACATTATAACCGCCATACATAACGATATGGTAGAATTCCCATCAGATTCTGAAGGTTATGTGTCCGTATTTTCCCATAGCGACCTTTCTCTTGGCGTTAATGAAACCGGCCTCAAATATTCTCTTTGCGACGCTACGCTGAAAAACACCGTTCCCCTTGGGGTAAGCAACGAATTTACCGGTGAAAAAAGTTCAATCTCAGTAGATGATGGAACTTTAATAATCGTATACCCAAGCAACATAGAACCATAAAACAATTTGAGAGTGAAATAAAATTACTAGATTAAAAATTTAAGATCAATAGATTAGAAATCAAGGAGGAGACCAATGAGAAAATCAAATATCGAAACCATATGCCTGCAAGGCGGATACAATCCCGGCAACGGGCAGCCGCGCCAGCTTCCCATAATACAAAGCACTACTTACAGATATGAAACAAGCGCAGATATGGGCAAGCTCTTTGACTTGGACTCAGATGGATACATGTATTCCAGGCTATCAAATCCTACATGCGATTTAGTGGCAAAAAAAATAGCAGCTTTAGAAGGCGGCAGCGCAGCTATGCTGACAAGTTCCGGCCAAGCAGCCAACTTCTACGCTGTTTTTAACATCGCCTCCTGCGGTGATCATATCGTATCTTCTTCAACCATATATGGCGGAACTTTCAATCTTTTCTCCGTTACGATGAAACGCATGGGCATAGACTTTACTTTTGTTGACCCAGACTGCAGCCAAGAAGAGCTGGACTCTGCTTTCCGCCCTAACACTAAGGCGGTTTTCGGCGAGACTATAGCCAACCCTGCTTTGACGGTGCTTGACATAGAAAAGTTTGCAAAAGCCGCTCACGACCACGGAGTTCCGCTCATTGTGGACAACACCTTTGCTACTCCCGTCAACTGCCGTCCTTTTGAATGGGGCGCCGACATAATTACTCACTCTACTACCAAATACATGGAAGGCCACGCAGCTACCATTGGAGGATGCATAGTTGACAGCGGAAAATTTGATTGGGCCAAATATCCCGAAAAATTCCCGGGGCTCTGCACTCCGGACGAAAGCTATCACGGCGTCATATACACTGAAAAATTCGGATTGGAAGGCGCTTTCATAAATAAAGCTGTCGCCCAGCTTATGAGAGATTTCGGCTCTACTCCTTCGCCGCAAAGCGCATTTTTGCTCAACTTAGGCCTTGAAAGTTTGCCTGTACGTATGGAGCGTCACTGCAGCAACGCCTTAAAAATGGCTCAGTTCCTTGAGTCGAGCGAAAAGATTTCCTGGGTAAACTATCCTAATCTCCCATCTAATAAGTATTACGAAATGGCATGCAAATATCTGCCAAAAGGCTCCTGTGGAGTTATAAGCTTCGGAATAAAAGGCGGCCGCCAAGCAGCTGAAGAATTTATGGGTCACCTCACCTTGGCCTCGATAGAAACTCACGTGGCTGATTCGAGAACTTGCTGTCTCCATCCTGCCAGCTCAACTCACAGGCAGATGAACGATGAACAGCTAAAAGCAGCAGGTGTATCGCCTGATTTGATTAGACTTTCAGTTGGCCTTGAAAATATAAATGATTTAATAGGCGATGTAAAATCTGCCCTGGATCGGATTTAAAGATTGCATAACAGGAGTTGCCTCAAAATGAAGCAATCAGAAACAGCCCCTGTTTTAATATACAATGTTGTAAAATTCCAGACGATAAGGGAAAATTTACAACATTGCAGTAAAAAAAGGGCCTTAGCCCTGCCTGGAATGAATGCTATGTTGTAAATATTTATAAAAAGAGAAAAATCTACAACATTTTCCTTTTAAATGTTGTAGATTTTTTAATATCACGAAAATATTACAACATCGCATCCCTGTAAGGCGCGCAATGACCTATGACCTCCCCCCCCCAGTCATCTGCATTGGAAACCGTCAAGACTTTGATTGTTTCATATCCTTAAAGTAAATTATTTATTTAACGTCCCGAATTTTCACTTTCGGGACGTTACCTCTAAA
>UQEW01000099.1 GCA_900540145.1 uncultured Eubacteriales bacterium | reverse complement strand
CGCAAATTGTGCTGCCTGGAGGCAGGTCAATTTGCACAAATTCCCCTGAAATATGCTGCCTTACAACGGCTTTTCAAATGTCGTATTAGCAAGGTATTAGCAGGAACCCCTTGTGACAGAGGGCTTTCAGGGGCCATTTCAAAATGCTATTAGCAGGGAGGATCATTTTATGAGCACCAACGAAAAAGGGACGCCCCAAAGCAGAACATACACCGTGAATGACATCGCAGCCATTCTCGGTATCGGCCGGGCTTCGGCCTATAAACTCGCCAACTCAGGATTGTTCAAGACAATCCGAATCGGCAATATGATCCGCATCTCCAGGAAGTCCTTTGAGGATTGGCTGAAGGCAGAGGGGCTGGACGACGAAACGGAATAATTGATGGGAGCGCCACAGTAATCAAACTGTGACGCTCCTTAAATTTAAGTAGCGGAAGATTGAATAATAGTTTTTATAGCATCTAAATTGTATTTTGGATTTGGAATAGAAGAAATCACTGATTGTATATCTTCTGAATAAATTCCATTAATCAAAGCTAGGCCAATTACGCTTTCTTCAGTACCAACCAGTTTTTCAGATCCCCAACATCTTAGCAGTGACTCCACATCATTTGCGCCAGCAACTTTAACAAAATTGTACGCTTTTTGGCATGCTTCAAGATCAAAGTGTTCTTTTTGGAGATGGTAAAGCAACAAATTCATGTGCTTGAATATGTGGTTGTCGGATGTCTCATTAATTAAATTTTCGAAAGTTAATGTATTATCTGTTACTTCGTTACGACGGGCCATAAATGCTAGATTTATTAAGGCTGTATTTTTGACTTCTATATCATCAGAATGAGTTAATTTAAGAAATGCTTCCTCCGCTTCAGCAAATTTTTTGTTTCGATACATCTCTGTGGCGTTAGTAAGTGCATTCATCTGCTCAATAGTTCTAATTTCTGTTTCAAATTTGGTTGAATACAGTTTCGCATCCCCTAATACAGCAGCTAGTTTTATTGTTGTTAAGTACACACTATAGAAATCTCGGTGTTGCTCTAGTATGCTTTTCATTGTATTCAAATAGGAAATTTTAATTTCATCAGGAACAATTGTGATAGGGAGACTACAAATATCAGAATAAGTAATAAAAGACAGATATTTATATTTGGGGCATTCATGCGGAAACTTATCACTCAATGAAAGAATAATCTTATAATAACTTAATTTCGATGTATAACTTGAAGTAATTTCTGCCAGAGCATGGTATGTTTCAGCGACCATAATCGTGCATTCACAATTTTCTATCTCGCAATCGCACTTCATAATACTCTGAAGAACAGTAGATATTTTTTCATCCACATCAGAAATTTCTTGAAGTTGCTCTTTAGATAATTTAGAAATCGAAAGAACAATTTTTAAAATATCGAATTTACATTTCTTGGAAGAATACTTTGGCAAAGCAGCTAAACATTCTTTTGCAAAACGAATACCTGTATTGCTGTCCTCTGTTTTTTCAGCAATTTGTGCTTTAACTTTTAATAGCAAAAGTTCATCCACTTCTAGTGAATACTGTTCGTAAATTTTTTCAGCCGTCTCTAAAATAGGCATGGCCTCATTTACAGGCACCAATTCACATTTGAAAAGTAGTGCGACCAACTGCTTATCACGCAACCTCTTACTTTCCGTTGCTTCTGGAATTTCATCCAATAAAGTATTCAACAAAGCTAATTGCTCGGCTTTGTTTTCTACAATAGATGATTTCATCCCGATAGCAGCTAATCGGGTATTGAGCAGGGCTGTGTTATGGCAATCTTGGGTTAAACAGATAACTTTATCTAAAATGCTAATGTAGTCATCTCTTTCTGATTTTTTAAATCTTACAAAAACAATACTAGATAATAAGCGTCTCATTTCCTCAAGATCAGGCAGTAGCTTGAGATTGGATTCTACAAATGACAGTATTGCAAGCAACAATTTTGCCTTTAAAGGAACTGATTTAATTAAATATTTATCTTCGAGCAATTCATTTGTAATGCATTTTGAAAGAAACTGAACATCTTGAGGTTCAAGTTTCATAAGACTAAAATCCGAAAAAATATCGCAAATTTTCTCAAAATTCTTTTCGATCAAAGCAATTTCCAAATCTTTGATTTTTACTTCAACCTCAGTTTCGCTTTTAGCATGATATTTCATCCGCTGAGCCCAATGCTTGAGATGCAATACATCTTCATTACCAGGCAAAGTGTTTTCCACCATGGACGAAAAATACTCATACGGATTAACAAAAATCTTAGGTGGAGCAATTTTCAGTTGAGCAATCAATCTGCCCAAAAATAGTGTGGCTGGAATTTGGAAACCGCCTTTATCACTGTCTTGTCTAAAAACACTTTCAATATCTTTTTCCGACTCATTGCATGGATCAGTGTTATCAGGAGGAATAATAATGCTAACATTATTATTATTCTTAAGCCAATCAGGTAGAGATTCATAATCCTTGCGACTATAGCAGACCCATATATATTTATATGGAATAGGATATGCCAGCCGCTCTTTAATGGATTTCATTATGACATCATTTTCCCAGCCACTATATCCTAAAACGATAGGTGCTTTTTGCTGCAAAAAGGTTCTTAGCACTTGCGAAGAACTGACCATTTCGCTTTGGCAGGATACATCAGAAATCTCATTTGAAAGATTTGCAATATCATAAAATCTATATGTTCCATGTACATGAACAATTTGAATTTCTTCACTATTTACATTTATTACAAGGTTATCTGCTTTGTTTTCGGAAGAAAAAACATCTTTCGAGCCTATAATATCTAACGCTTGTTCTACTTTGTCATCGAAATTTGTCGTAAAAACTGTGTTTGTTACTGCTTTTGACTGTAGAATTTGTGCTAGCATTAAATTGCCAGAAGAAATTTTGGCTTTTTTGATGAGATCTCGATAAAATGCACTTCTGTTTATTGGATTTGGAAAAGCGCTGTCAATCCATGATGAATACAATTGAGAAGGGTTTGATTCATATGGAACAGAATTAGCCAATGCTCTTTGATACGCATCTTCTCCTCTTGCTTTTACTTTTTCCTTACATATTTCTATTATTTTAGATGCCGTAGGTATTTCTGGAACAGAAATACCTGCACCTACAATGAAAAAATACGCAAAGTTATTTTTATCATTAAGCAGTTCGACCGTATCACTAATAATTTGAATTCCCTCATCGAGAGTTATTTCCATCTATATCTCTCCTTTTTGATCCATCTGGGAAATCGGGCCTATAATTTTTGGTAATAATTCGATTATATTATACCATCGTTTACCAATTGCGGCAACGAGCGGTTCTTATTTACTAACGCAATTTTTATAACTTCCACACGCCAGAGGCTTACTCCTATGGCGTCTTTTTATGCTCAAAATTGTCCCGAAAGGAGTCGAAAATCCCATGCTTTTTCTTTCACAATCAGCCAAAAGGCCACCGCCCATAGGGTTTCCCCTCCAGTGTATCCGGGTAGCGTAGAGGCCGTATTTTTCCCCAAATGAACACTTTTTCAAACCGCCGAAAGGAGGTGATACCATGGCGGTATTTCGCATTGAGAAAACCCGCGACTACACAGTGATGTCCAACCACCACCTGCGCAACGCGGAGTTGTCGCTGAAATCCAAAGGGCTGCTCTCTATGATGCTGTCCTTGCCGGAGGACTGGAACTACACCACCAGGGGCCTGGCGAAAATCTGCAAGGAGGGCACGGACAGCATTGGTTCCGCCCTGAAGGAGCTGGAGCGGGCCGGGTACATAGTCCGCAATCGTCTCCGGGACAGCAAGGGCAAGATCGTGGATGTGGAGTATGTCATCTATGAGACGCCCCATCCCCCGGACACGGGCCAGCCGTGTGAGGACGAGCCGGATACGGCTTGTCCAGATACGGAAAACCCGGATATGGACAACCCATGTCTGGAAAACCGGCCGCAATTAAATAAAGAGAAAAGAAACCCTGAAAAACAAAATACTGATTCACCAAGTACGGAAGGATCAAATCCTATCCAATCAAGCCCCCAACCCCCCGCAGGGGCCAACCGGACCGGGCGGGACTGGATGCGGGAGCGAGAGAGTTATCGGGAGCTGATTTTGGAGAATATTGAGTATGACATTCTCGTACAAAACGAGCGTATGGACCGTGACCGTCTGAACGAGCTGGTGGAACTCATGGTGGACACCGTCTGTTCCCGCAGGGAGACGATCCGCATTGCCGGGGACGACTATCCGGCGGAGGTGGTCAAATCCCGGTTCCTGAAGCTGAACAGTTCCCACATCGAGTATGTGCTGGACC
>UQEW01000098.1 GCA_900540145.1 uncultured Eubacteriales bacterium | reverse complement strand
GAAATAAATTGCTCACGCTGTTCATTTGAAGAAGAACGTGGAGAAAATGTTTTAATAGAATTGTTAAATACAATGACAGAAAAAAAGCATGATATAGATATATCTAGGGCTGATATCCTTGTATCTGGAGGAAGAGGAGTCGGAGGTCCGGAAGGCTTTAAACAGCTTAGAATATTAGCAGATCTTTTAGGTGGAGAAGTTGCTGCAAGCAGGGCATGCATAGAAGCAGGCTGGGCTCAGCCTTTTATGCAGGTAGGGCAGACAGGGAAGACAGTCCATCCTAAACTTTATATTGCCTGCGGCATTTCCGGAGCAATACAACATGTAACCGGAATGAAAGATTCTGAACTGATAATCGCTATTAACAAGAATCCCGCAGCACCCATATTTGATATTGCAGATTTGGGAATAGTGGGAAATCTTGAAAATATATTGCCTGCATTGGTAAAAACATTACAGGAAAAGAAAGGTGGAACAAATGCAATTTGAAAAAATTAAAAATTACGAAGAACTTTTATCACACGGTGACAAAGAAGCAAGAGAAGTCGTTTTAAAAGTAACTGATGAAGTATTGGACAGATTAGACTGTTATAAATATCTGAAAAAACTTATAAGACGTGACGGTGATACTTTGACCATCGGCCATCAGGTAGTGGATTTGTCAAAATATGAAAGAGTATATGCATTTTCATCGGGGAAGGCAGGAAATCATATGGCTCGTGCCTTCGAGGAAATTTTAGGAGACAGGCTTACTGCCGGAGTTACCATAATAAAGATAAAAGAAGATATAGATGTTCAAACATTGAAGAAAACGGAGATATTTGTGGGAGGACATCCGCTTCCTAATGAAGAAGGTATTGAAGGCTGCAAGCGTATGCTTGAAATAGCAGACCAGATGAATGAAAAGGATTTGTTGCTTTTAGGCCTTACAGGCGGATGCTCAGCTTTGATGGGATATCCTGTAGAGGGAGTTTCTCTGGATGACCTTAAGGAAGCTACAGACGTAATGCTTAAAAACAGCATGTGGGTAATGGACATAAACGATATAAGAGGACATCTTTCAAGGATGAGCAGAGGCAGACTTGGGCAGAGAATAAAGGGATCTAAGATATTCTGCTTTGAAATCTGGGACGCTGTAGGCCTTGACGATATAACTGATTATTCAAGACCTGTTCCTATTATGGGAACTCCAGTAGGATACGATACCATAACCTTTGAGGATATCAGAGCTATAATTAAGAAGTATAATATTGAAGACAAACTGCCAAAGAGCGTAGCCAACTATCTGATGAATTCAGGACCGGAAGAAGAGACTCCACAGAAGATGACCAACGATGTGGATTATTATATTGTTAACACGCTTCCTGATTCATGTAAGCACGCTATGGATGTAGCGAAGGAAATGGGCATAGACGCTCATGTACTTACTACTTACGCTTCAGGAGAAAGCAAGGATTTTGGTACTTTTATGGCCACAATAGCTAAAGAAATTCAGTCTACAGGAAGACCTTTTAAGGCTCCTTGCCTGATCTTCTCAGCAGGTGAGACTACTACTGCTATAGGCTCAGATGATGAGATTACAGGTCACGGAGGTCCTTCACAGGAGCTGGTAACATCTTTTGCGATTATGGCCGATGAACTGGGTCTTGAAAATGTATGTATGTTGTCCATGGATTCGGAGGGAACTGACGGCACTTGTGAGAACGCCGGAGGGTTGACAGACAGCACTTCGATGAAAAAGGCTGTGGAAGCCGGTGTGGATTTGAGAAGACACCTGGAAGGACATGCTTGTTATGAAGCACTTAAAGCCATAAAAGACGGTTTGTTTACAGGAAATACGGGAACAAATCTCTGTGACTTCAACGTGCTTTACGTAGGAGAAAAGAGCAATAAATAAATTTTGCATAGATGAGTTTTAGGAGGTCAATATGAAAGGAACAGCAATCAAGGATTTAAAAGCTCGTGCAATTATAGACTGCAAGGGAAAACCTCTTCTCGAGGTAGACGTATATACCGAAGATGGAGTAATGGGAAGAGGAGCTTCTCCGTCAGGTATATCTGCAGGAGAACATGAAGCTTTCGTACTGAGGGACGGCGACAAGTCATGGTATGACGGAAACGGCGTGTATAAAGCAGTGGAAATGGCTGAAAAAGTTGTTTTCCCGGCAATAAAGGGAATGGACGTGCTGGATCAAAAGGCTATAGACGAAGCCATGATAGAATTGGACGGCACGCCTAACAAATCGAAACTGGGAGGAAACACTACTTACAGCACATCTATGGCTGTAATGCGTGCAGCTTGCAATATTTTGCATGTGCCTCAGTACAAATATCTGGCAGAAGGAGAAATAAAGACTATTCCGCTTCCTACATCAGATATGTTCGCGGGCGGCAGCTATGAAGAAAATACTATGCCAGTTCAGGAATGTACGATAATACCATACAAAGTTTCTTCTATCGCTGAAGCTACTGCTATTCTGTGCAAAGTATATAAGCTTTTGCCAGATGTAATCAAAGAATTCCAAGGAGGAAGACGTCCTGAGATCGGAGCGATGTCAGAGTATATGGCCCCGTCTACTGAATTTATGGACTGTTTGGACATACTTTGGGAGACATGTAAAAGAGCAGGCTGCGAAGATAAAATAGGATTCCATATGGACTGTGCTTTCAGCGAGATATACAATGCTGACAGAAAGACATATAATTATTGTGGAAGAGAAATAGACACTGATGAAGTTATAGGAATACTTAAGGAAGCTACTGAGAAATACAATTTCTTGTATTTGGAAGATCCGCTTGACGAGAATGACTGGGAAGGCTGGGCAAAGGCTGCCAAGATTCTTACAAGAACAACTCTCTGCGGCGATGATTTGACAGTTACAAATATAGACAAATTGAAAAAGGCTGTGGAGATGGGAGCTTGCGGCTCCTTTATCTTCAAACCGAATCAGGTGGGCACTGTGACAGAAGCCATGGCGGCGCAGAAATACGCCATCGAGCACGGAATGTTCTCAGTACCGTCCATCAGAGCAGGCGGAGTGAGTGATGACCCGGTAGCTGACATGGGAACTGCCGGAGGGGCTGCTGCAGTTAAGCTGGGACCTCCTAAGTTTGGTCATGCCATCCACATTGTAAATTCCCTGCTGAGAGCCGAAACTGAAATAGAAGGGGCAAAACCTTTTGATTTCACCCCTTTCATTAAGTGGGACAAATAGTGTATAATAGGAATTAACCTATGAGAGAGGTCTCTTTAGGCCTCTCTTATTTTATGCGTTTAAATTTCATAGGTTTAATTTTCATGTCTACGGAGATGTAAAAATATGAAAAGAGAATTAAGAACTTTAGATGACAAAAGCGCAGCTTACAAGCAAGGGATGATTTCTGCAATCAGTTGCAGCGTCTTTTGGGGAGTGCTGCCTATATATTGGCAGTGGCTTAAGCCCATAGACTCTTTCGTGATCATATTTTATAGAATAGTGCTGGTCGCACTGGTCTGCGCCATAGGAGCATTTATCATATACAGCAAGGAGGAAGTTTTGGCTCCTATGAAGGATAAGAAAATGCTGGTAAAATATGCGTTGGCAGGACTGCTCATAACCGTCAACTGGTCCATATACATCTGGGCAGTCAATGCCGGTTTTGTAATTCAGACTTCCATAGGTTATTACATAGAGCCGTTGGCAGTGTGCACTTTCGGCATAGTGCTGTTCAAAGAAAAGCTGAGCAAATATAAGGTTATAGCTCTGGTGTTTGCTGCCATAGGGGTCGCAGCGGTCATCCTTTATTTCAGAGAGATACCGCTTATTGCGCTGGGAGTGGCATTAACCTTTTCTGTGTATGCGGCAGCTAAGAAGAATTTCTCTTTGCCGCCGATGTTATCTCTCTTTTATGAAACGATTTTTTTAGTGCCTATAGCTTTAGCCGCTATAATTTACTTTGAATGTACAGGTCAGGGAGCTTTAAGCGTGGGTCAGCCGCATAAATTCGCATTGCTTATGCTGTGCGGATTTGTTACTGCGCTGCCTTTAGGACTCTTTGCCAATGCAACAAGAAAATTGAATCTATTTGTAGTGGGACTGACAGAATATATTTCGCCGACCATTTCTCTTATCATCGGGATCTTCCTTTTCAAAGAGCCTTTTGAAAGCATACAGCTGGTGGCATTTGCCATCATATGGGTAGGGCTGATATTTTTCAGCTATGGAGAGTATAGGGAAAATAAAATAAGAAAATTATCAGAGACGTTGCAGGAGGAAGACGCCAGATGAAGGTTACAAAATTTTCGAAAATAATAAGGGACGTTACAGGCGGACCTGGAGGTATGTCATTGCTTGTTAAAGGAGCAGAAAAAAATCTGCTTCATGATTGCGGCATGGCATGCTTTAATAAAGAACTGATAACCAACATAGAGCAGGAAATAGGAGAAGGAGTTTTAGACTACATAGCTTTGTCTCATTCTCATTACGACCACATGGGAGCTTTACCGTATTTGCTTGAAAGATGGCCTGACGTGCAAGTTTGCGCAAGTGAAAAAACTGCTGAAGTATTCAGGCGTCCCGGCGCGGTGAGCATGATAGAATCTATGGGCAAGTCAGCAGCCGAGTTTTACGGTAAAAACCCCGATGATGTTAAGGCAAGCAACTTGAGAGTAGATATAGTGCTGGAAAATGGAGATGTTATCAATCTGGGCGATGAAAAGCTTTTATGCTTTGAAACCAGGGGACACACTGATTGCAGCATGTCTTTTTTGCTCCAGCCTCAGGGCATATTGTTTGCCAGCGAGTCTACGGGAGTTATGGAAACATCAGACAGAATACATACTTCTGTTTTGAAAAGCTTTGACGACAGTATTGAGTCCGCGGAGTTTCTAAAAGTTCTGCCGTGGAAGGAGATAATAGTTCCTCATTACGGCTTTTTAGAGGATGAGGTAAAGGGTAAATTTCTAGATATGTATATAGAAGCAGCCATACAGGAACAAGCGCTGCTTAAAAAATGGATAGACGAAGGATTGTCGCCGGAGGAAATGCTGAAGGAGCATAAAAAGAGATATTGGAACGACAAGCGAGCTGAAAATCAGCCTTTTCGTGCATACAAGATGAATACTGAGATTACAATTAAAATGATGATTAAGGATATGAAACGTTAGTTTTAGAGATAACGTCCCAGGTAAGGGGTGAGATGGCATTTTAGAGATA
>UQEW01000097.1 GCA_900540145.1 uncultured Eubacteriales bacterium | reverse complement strand
CAGAGGCTATAGATAGACTTCTGCCATGGTCAGAGCAGATACCTGAAGAATGCAGCCGAAAAGAAGAAGCCTAAAGAAGTTCCCCTTGAACACATGACTGTGGACAAGGGGAACTGTTTTAATATGTGCCTGCTATTTGACCCTTACCTAAAACTCAAAAAAAGTATGACATGAGCATACTTTTTTACAAAAAATTGATACTTTGTATAACGGTTTTCTTTTAAAGGTATATTTCCCCACCCTTCATTTGCATTTCCTCCAGCAACTACGCAGTCTTGTACCCTGTAGTATTTACAACCACTACCAACCTGTCTTCAGAATCTTTGACTTCAACGCGATAGTAGCTGGTAGTCCTGCCGTCCTTGACGCAGAAGGCTTCAGCTGTCAGCCTGTCGCCCTTGGCTGAACCAAGAAAAGCTATTTCCGAGTTGAGAGATACCGTGCCAAGCTTTTGCCAGTTGGCAGCAACGGCAAAGGCGAAATCTGCTAAGGTAAAATACACTCCTCCCATCACAGCTCCCATAGCGTTTCTGTGGTTTTCTTCTATCGTCATACTGCATTTGGCATAATGGTCGCCTACGTCATCTATAACTGCTCCGTTGCAGGTCGCAAATCTGTCTTTTTCAAAAAGTTCTATGACTTCCGCTGTCGGTTTCATCTTATCTGGCAATTCGGTATATTTCATTTTGATTCTCCTTTTTATGCTATTGTTTTTGCTGCGGATATTGAACATTTTAATATTCAAGCCAGTCTTTTGTCAATGGCGTCAGATGAGTACCGCTATGGAAATGCTATCAAAGCAATTCCTGCAGCGAAGATTTTGTAAAAAATGAATTGTAATTTTGTAAAAAAAATATTGACATATTCGTGTATATGTTTTACTATTACCTTAACAGGAGGTAAGATAAAATAATGTATACTTTAAAGGATTTATTCAATCAGAGAAGCGCCTTCGCCGCCAGACTGAAACAATTTATAGACTCTTATCCAATAACGAAAACCCAGCTCTGCAAAGATGCCCACATTTCAAGGCCGACGCTGGACAAGCTGCTGGCAGCAGAAATAACTAATGAGACTAACTTTGAGAAACACGCAGGCAAAATTCTGGATTACTTTCACGTTACTCCCAACAAATTTATGGGTAACAGCCAAAACCGATATAACCGCATAAGACAAATAAAAACCGGCTTACATATCTCCAACGAAGATCTTTCTTCAGCATGCGGAATCAGCGTTGACAGGTTAAAGGCCATCGAGTCCGGGGAGTCGGTGGATACCGCTGAGCTGCGCGATATTGCTCTGTGTTGCAATACCAGCGTCCGTGGTCTCCTGGGCACCAATTTTTTCAGTGCGACGCTTTCTATACCGGGCGATTTCGTAGATTCGGATATCTTGAAGGGTTTCGGCGGGCTCTGGGGTCACATAGGGATATTACCTTCGGGCCAAGATAAATATCTGTGGTATCCCATAATTTTCGATGTCAAAAACAGCGTTTATAGCATTTTAGAACAAAAGTTTATCGTCATACCGTGTATGAACAACAAAGTATTATTTTTAAACACTTCCAATACTGATAACATCGTTTTCCTTGATGAGGCGTGCGATCCGCCCTCCTTTGCCAATTGGGACTCAAATGTAAGCCAGGGCGAAATTCCCCCTGTTGTATATGAAGCCCTGGAGGATTACTATGTCTACGGTGATGACATGCCCAGAGAGCTTATATCAGAAAAGCTTCAAAAAATTTTAGAAAAAATAGTCAAGTCATACAAATGGACTGAAGATGATATAATGAGCATCGCCAGGGAGATTACGGTTCATTTTAAATCTGGAAAACAGATACACATTACAGCAGACTTCGACTACGATCAGAATTTAACTGATGCCGTGACATTTGTCTATGATTTCGGCAGCATTGCAGCAGAAGACGAAATGCCGTATATCAGCGATCTCGACGGAACAGAAATGATAATAAATTTGAACAATATTTCTATGATAGAGTTGCCTCTGGCCGCTGTGGAGGATATCATATGTCTGAGTTTTGACGAATAGCCTCCTCATTGTGCACCGTTTGTTTGCTTTACGGCGTGCAGAATATCAAACCCATATGTTTTGTGAAAATACCGCTTTTTCCAGTGTGAATCCAATCCCTTCCAGCAGCGTGCAGGAGGGCTTGGATTCCAGCGCGGTTCTGGCAGTAAATGTTTTTACACCTCGCACAGCGGATATATGGCTCAGCATCGCACGACAGTTCTCCAAGGCATACCCTTTGCTCTGAGCTCCATTCCCTTATCTCACCGTATGTTTAAATTTGCTTTGTATAAATCGATGTATATTTTTTTCATTTTCTAAACACAAATAAATATTCGTGCGCAATCAGCAAGAAGTTATATTTGACGCTATTTGTTTTCCAATAGCCCGTTGCCTTACAATTGTGCTGTTCTTTGATAATCAATTCTTTCAGCTTAAATCCGGCTTCCTCGAAAATATGCATAACCTCAAAAGACATTGGAATCATGCAGCCTTTTTGACGTGTATCACCCATTAAAACAGCACAGAATTTATCCTTTTTTAATACACGATAGCTCTCAGCGGCTACAGTTTTCATTTCCTTAAGAAAATCTTTGATTTTTAAATGAGACAAGTCTTCTTCGATATCCTCGCTGTATTTAATAATATTAGCATACGGCGGGTGAGTACAGATAAGGTCGATACTGCTGTCTTGAATGAAATCCAAATGTCTTGCATCACCTTTATAAATGTAGACCTTACCGTTTGCTCCTTCGTGTTCAAAATCAATTTTATCTCTGCATCTGTCAATAGCTGTATCGTTCACATCAACACCGATAATATCACGATTCAAAAGTTTCGCTTCAACAAGCGTAGTACCGCCACCAGCAAACTGATCGAGTACCAAGTCTCCCTCTTTCGAATAGCGAAGCAATATATTTCTTGGAATATAGGGTGACCAATTTCCGCGCCACTTTGCATCGTGGGTCGCCCAGTCCCCACGCTTAGGAAAAGACCAGTGTGTGGTCATTTCCAGTTCAAAATCTTCTGGCTCCCATTTTTTTATTTTTTTTACCATTATCTGAAAACCTCGTTAATAATGCCATTCTCCAAATCATTAATGTTGTAAATATGTTCCATCACATCAAAGGCCTCTTCAAGATTATGACGAGCACTTGTCCAACCTTTTCCATCCGTAAACCATACGAAGGTAAATCCATCAATGGTATCCGTTTCAAGCGCAAGAGTTTTATAACTGCGAGCAGTTTCGTTGAGTTTGCTACCGTCGCTGCCATAAAAATTGGTTTCTATGCCATAAATCATCTTTTGCGTTTTAATCACAAAATCAAAACGTTTTTCCGTTTTCCCTCGATTTGAGATAGCAGAGAGGTCGATGCTCCATTGGGCGGTAATTTGGTGTATGTACATTTCCTTGAAGTAAGTTTTATCCTTTACAAAACCTGCTTTTTTAATAAAGCTCTCAACCAAATCTTCCATCAAATGCCCGCCACGATTTTTACGCCCATTAGAATCTAGACCTGTTTCCACACCAGTTGCATAATCAACAAGATTATTAATAATATGATTTCGCATTAAATCAAAAAGTCCCGTTTTTTGCATAAATATTTTATACTGTTCTACGGGCAAATTTTGCTTTTTAAAACTATATGTAAATTCCCCATCGCCATCAATAGCATAAATTTCATTTGCCCTAACAGCCAACAACAATGGAATACATTTTAATATTTCAGGATACTTTTTAATCAAATCCTCAAAATCTCGCTCAATATTATTTGAACCGATGAGTGAATTTAGAATATTTAACTCGACCTTAATCCTACTTACATTTCTATGGACTTTTTCAAAATCTATGTAATAACCATAGTCTGCTATGCTGCCACGAAATCCCGATATCCAATTGTTAAAATCTCTTTTAGCCATATTCTAATCCCTCTTTTAAAAATTTGAAATCAGCAATTCTTTTATTTTCCCTCTCGCTTCACTATTGCAGTTAATCATCCGCGTTGCTTCCACTCTCTTAATTTTATGTTTTGAATAAATATTGTCGAAGAAATTATCTTCCGTATCTGAATTCTTTGGATCGGAATTGCTTATTACAATTTTTGCTCCTTTCCCGTGCATATCATCAACAAACTTTGCAAGTTCAATCTGCTCTTCGTCGTTAAACAAATTTTCTGTATATGCGGTAAAACTTGCAGTATTTGTTATAGGGCGATATGGTGGATCGAAATAGACGAAGGTTCCGTCATCGATAAAATCAGCAGATTTTCTGTAGTCTCCGCATACAATCTTTACATTTTGCAATTTTTCTGAAACAACTTTAAGATTTTCTTCATCGCAAATCAGCGGATTTTTGTAAGAACCCATCGGCACATTAAACAATCCTTTTTTATTTACACGGAACAATCCGTTAAAGCAAGTTTTATTTAAAAAAATCATTAATGCTGCTTTTTCAATATTAATGCTATCATCACCATTAACTTTTAAATAATTAAATCGCTCACGCTTGGCCATATAATATATTTTTCGATGTTCAATATCCGTTGGAACAAATTCACTCTGCATTACTGTAAGCATTGGAATCAGTGCATCAAAATCATCCCGGATAATGTTGTAAGTATTGATAAGTTCGGCGTTAATGTCACTGATGTAAACTTCTTCCAATTTATATTTACTTAAAATGTCAAAAAGCACAGCACCGCCACCAACAAATGGCTCAGCATACTTTGTAATTTTTTTATCTGCAAAAGGATAATATTTTTCGATTTCAGAAAGAAGCTGGCCCTTGCCCCCTGCCCATTTCAAAAACGGTTTCGCTTTCTTTTCATCGCTTCCGCTGTAACGAAGGCTTCTTGCGTCCATCGGCTTTGCGGCCGTTATGGGGATTAGCCACATATTGCCCACCATAGTTGCATTTTCAATTCTTTGCTCAGAACAAAGAGTTGCTACTCTTCTTTGAGATATACCCCACTTATTGGCAGCTTCTCTCGCAGACATATATTCCATAGCTAGTCTCCTGGATAAGTTAAAGTTAAATTTATATTTTTATATCATTATATTCTAAATCTAGAACAATAACAATATCACTTAATATAATTTCACCATTGCTTTATATAAAAACAATTTGCCATTGAATTTTAACCCTTAATAAAGAACAGAAAAAAGCCCTTAGCCGCAAATGATTACTTACAAACTAAGGGCGCTCTATTGC
>UQEW01000096.1 GCA_900540145.1 uncultured Eubacteriales bacterium | reverse complement strand
GCTGTTGCCAACGCCTGGCTCATTTACGGTTTTGAATTTGTCGATGTTGTAAATTTTTTTGATTTTTCTGAATTTTACAGCATTTGCTCCGGTACATAGATGTTTTACATAGATAATTCATAGTCATGTTGTAAATATTGGGCAAAACTCAAAATAATACAACAATTTTGGGCGAAATGTTGTATGTTTTTTAAATTTCCTCCAAATATACAACATCACCCTTGTTTTAAACCTGCAAAAGAGCTGTCTCAGAGCAAAATGTTGTAATTTTTTCCTTCATCATCGAAATAATACAACATCTTCTCGAAATAATACAACATCTTATCAAAATCCCTTGCAAAATCAAGGGGGTTTGTTTATAATATATAAGGTTCAACCGTTTATAATTTTGTATGGAGGATAGATATGAAAGTTTTAGTAATCAATTGCGGCAGTTCATCGCTGAAATATCAGATTCTCGATATGACTAACGAGTCATTGCTGTGCAAAGGTCTTGTTGAGAGAATCGGCATGGACGGTTCAGTTATAACTCATGAAAAGATTGGAATGGACAAGGTTAAAACAGAAGTTCCAATGAAAGACCATAAGGATGCCATAGAGCAGGTTCTTGCTGCAGTACAGGACAAAGATCATGGCGTTGTAAAGTCAATGGACGAAATCGGTGCTGTAGGACACAGAGTAGTTCATGCCGGCGAGAAATTCTCAAAATCAGTGCTCATCACAGACGATGTAATAAAAGCTCTGGAAGACTGTGTTGAGCTGGCGCCTCTTCACAACCCGCCTAACCTTTTAGGAATATCAGCCTGCAAACAGCTTATGCCTAGCACTCCTATGGTAGCAGTATTTGATACGGCTTTTCATCAGACTATGCCGCCTGAATCATATATCTATGCCATACCATATGAATATTATGAAAAATACGGCATCAGAAGATACGGATTCCATGGAACTTCTCATAAGTATGTAGCAGAGAGAGCTTCAAGAATGCTCAACGTAAGCCTGGAAGATTTAAAGCTCATCACATGCCACTTAGGCAACGGAGCATCAGTATCTGCAATAAAGAGAGGAAAATGTATAGATACATCCATGGGCTTTACACCGCTGGAAGGTTTGGTAATGGGAACCAGAAGCGGAGACCTGGACCCGGCTATCGTTTCATTTATACAGGAAAAAGAAAACCTGTCTCAGGACAAGGTAAACAATATTCTCAATAAAAAATCAGGAGTCCTGGGAATTTCCGGAGTATCCAGCGATTTCAGAGATTTGGAAGAAGCTGTTTCCAACGGAAACGAAAGAGCTGCCTTAGCGCTTAAAGTGTTTGCTCATAAAGTAAGATTCTACATCGGAGCTTATATCGCCGAAATGAACGGAGTAGATGCCATCGTATTTACCGCAGGCGTAGGAGAAAACGATGTTACCATGAGAGAAATTATTTGCAACAATTTAGGTAATTTAGGCATCAAACTTGACCCGGTTGAAAATAAGATCAGGGGAAAAGAAGCTATAATTTCCGCAGACGATTCCAAAGTCAAGATTCTGATGATACCTACCAATGAAGAATTGATGATTGCAAGAGACACCTACAACATCGTTACTTCAAAGACAAAATAAAAAGTTGACAAGATATGTAAACAAAGTGTATACTCAAATTACTGACGACAAAAAGGAGGTGTAAAGCATGGCAGTACCTAAGAGAAAAACTTCAAAAGCCAGAAGGGATAAGAGAAAATCCGCTAATATGAAGATGACTGCACCTGGACTTTCAATATGTCCACAATGTCATGAACCTAAGCTTCCTCATAGAGTTTGCCCAAATTGCAACTACTATGACGGCAAGGAAATTGTAAAAGCAGAGGCTTAAGAATCGCTTAATTACCCGGAACGGTAATTTGGTAATAAAAGATACCCTCCCCCATTTTTTTTGATGGGGGGGGGTATTCTACTTATAAGAAAAGTGTGTGTGTTTATGGAAAAAGAAAATAACAGGAACGATAAGTGTAATAAGTGTAATAAGTTTAATAACAGAGTAAAATATTACTGGTTTTATTTAGCAGTGCTTTTATTTGTGCTGCTTTTTTTATTAAGTACATGTTCTATTCAGAGCCGTATGAAGGGTATGACATGACCGATTATGTGGCGCTGCCTGATTATAGAGAAATCATTGAAGCAAATAGTTCGGACAATATGACGGACGAAGAAAAAAGTGACATACTGCAAGAAATAATTATACAGACCGAGATACTGAATTACCCTGAAAAAGAAACGGCTTGTCTTCAGCAGAAGTAGCAGCAGCCATGCTGAAAGAGGCGAGGGCGCTGGTTCTTCCGGAGACAGATTTCGGCATGTGTGGGGAAGGATATGTGCGAATAGCATGTACCGTTTAAGGCAGCTTTACGTACTCAAAAGCCACACGGGGACTTCCATCGTCTTTAAAAATTATGCCACGTTTGCTGAATCCGTTTTTCTCTATCAAATGCTGCATTATTTTATTGTCTTCGTGAGTATCGATTCTCAAATGTGAGATTTGTTGACGACAATAAGAAACCATTTGGCTGAAGATACCGTGAATTTTGCCGGAACTGGCAACTCTGCGTAAAGTACCATACAATTCCTCAGACAGCCATGTACCGTTTTTTATTACGGAGTAAGCCGGGTCTTTTCCTATAATGAAGGCGAAAACGCCATAAATGCATTCAATTTCTTTACTGTCTACGACCACATAGAGATGTTTTTTGTCAGCTATATCGTTTATCAGCAGTTCCTTCGGAGGCAGAGAATCGCCCCATTGATTGGGATTTCCTGTTTCCTTCATAAATCTTCTAGCATATTCATAGATATCAAGTATTTGAGAAAGGTCTGACATTTTTGCCTTGCGCACAACTAAACTACATGTGGAATTCATCGGTTGCATTCTCCTTTGCTCGCGTTTATAAAATTTCTATATGATTGTATCACAAGTATTTATAACTGAAAACAATTAAAAGGCCGACAGATGACATTGGATAAAAATTTTTGAAACTTCTTGTCATCCGCCGGCCTTTTAAAATAATATTTCACTTTTACGGCAAGAATATAACGCTGTTTAAACCAGCCCAAACTCTTTTAAAGTATCATAAAGCAGATACTGAGTTTTGTTGGTAGGAGGGCACATAGGAAGCCGATATTCGGCTGAACACATGCCCATCATCGATAATGCGGCTTTTACAGGAACAGGGTTTACTTCCATAAAGATGGCATCGATAAGCGGCTTGAGAGCTACTTGCTCCTTACCTGCCGCCTTGCATTGTCCATTCAGATATTGGTGAATCATTGCAGAAAACCTGGCCGGTATTATATTGGAAACAGTCGATATGCAGCCCAGTCCCCCAAGAGACAGAACAGGCACAGTTTGGTCGTCATTGCCTGAATACAGGCTGAATGTATCGCTTACACATGCTGCAATTTCGCATATCTGTGAAATATTGCCCGAAGCCTCTTTTATTCCTGTGATGTTAGGATGGTCAGACAAAATTTTTACTATTCTGGGCGAGATGTTTACACCGGTTCTTGAGGCTACAGAATACATTATAATAGGTATGGAAACTTTATCGGCGATAGTTTCATAGTGGGCGATAAGACCTGAGTCTGTACATTTATTATAATAAGGTGTTACTATTAAAAGTCCATCGACTCCGGCGTCCTCCATGTCTTTTGCAAGACATACAGCTTCGCTGGTGGAATTTGCTCCTGCACCGGCTATTATGGGAACCCTGCCATCGGTTAGATCTACCGAGAACTTGACCAGCTGTGTTTTTTCAAGGTGAGAAAGAGTAGAAGCTTCTCCTGTGGTTCCGCATACTACAAGCGCATCTATACCTTGGCTGATTTGCCATTCTATAAGTTTTCCCATGGAAACATAATCTATCTTTCCATCTTTGAAAGGTGTGATTAGGGCAGTAGCAGCCCCTGTAAACAATGGCAATCTAACACTTCCTTTCAGTATATATTGATTATAAATTATTATATTCATCTAGGCTTATTTTGTTGAAAACGCCGGGGAGAAGTGATAAAATAAATTGTTATGATTATTGATTATAAAATTAATTCTAATAGAGAGGTATTTTTATGAGTGAGAAACTGAAAGTAGGCATTTTGGGAGGAACAGGCATGGTGGGGCAGCGCTTCATTTCGCTGCTTGCCAACCACCCATGGTTTGAGGTAGTTACCATAGCCGCCAGCGAAAGAAGCAGCGGACTTCGTTATGAAGACGCGGCAGGAGGACGGTGGAAGATTGAGACCCCTATGCCGGACGCAGTTAAGGATATAAGGATAATGAATGTGAGGGACGTAAACGCTGTAGCTGATACGGTAGACTTTGTATTCAGCGCTGTAGATATGACCAAGGAAGAAATCAGAGCTATAGAAGAAGAGTACGCCAAAACGGAGACTCCTGTTGTTTCCAACAACAGCGCTCACAGGTGGACAGACGACGTACCTATGGTCATACCTGAGATTAACTGCGATCATTTTGAAATAATAAACGCACAAAAGAAACGGCTTGGGACCAAAAACGGATTTATAGCCGTTAAACCTAATTGCTCCATTCAAAGCTACGTGCCTGCTTTGAGCGCGTGGCAGGAATTTGAGCCATATGAATGTGTAATAACTACTTATCAAGCTATTTCAGGAGCAGGAAAAGATTTTGACTCATGGCCTGAGATGGTTGAAAATATCATTCCATATATAGGCGGTGAAGAAGAAAAAAGTGAGCAGGAACCTTTAAAAATATGGGGAAAGGTAGATTTGGAAAAAGGGCAGATTGTTAAAGCTGAAGAGCCTAAAATCACATGTCAATGTATAAGAGTGCCTGTTTTGAACGGACATACAGCTGCTGCTTTTGTAAAATTCAGAAAGAAGCCTACTAAAGAACAGCTCATCGAAAAATTGGAAAGTTATAAGGGATTTCCGCAGGAGCATAACCTTCCTATGGCTCCTCTACAGTTCATCAAATATTTTGAAGAAGATGACAGACCGCAGGTTAAAGCTGATGTGAACAGAGATAAGGGTATGGGAATTTCCATTGGAAGACTCAGAGAAGACAGCGTCTATGATTATAAATTTGTCGGTCTTTCCCACAACACCATAAGAGGCGCAGCGGGAGGGGCTGTGCTATGCGCTGAAACGCTCGTTTCAAAGGGATATATAAAGAAAAAATAAGGAGAGAGATTATGTCGTATTTTGAATCTGTTGTTTTAGGTTTAGTACAAGGTTTGGCAGAATTCTTGCCCATAAGCAGTTCCGGCCATTTGGCTTTATTACAGCAGTTTTTTGGAATTGAAGAAGACAATGTTCTTCTTTTCGCAGTGTTGCTTCACGTAGGAACGCTT
>UQEW01000095.1 GCA_900540145.1 uncultured Eubacteriales bacterium | reverse complement strand
ATGGCCGGTCTGCGTTTCATGTACCGTTCAATGTCAAAGGTGTTTTTCTTGTCGGCGTCGGCAAGGTACTTGTAGCGAGGATGCTTCGTTATATCAAACTTGTCGCTGAAAAAAGGCCGCACCCCTCGCAGCTGCAAAATACACTTACCTCCGTCCATCACCGCGATCTCGTCTTGGGTCATCAGCTCTTTGCCACAATGTCAAGTGATGAATTAAAAAAATGGCAGCCACGATCAAAGAATTCCTTTTTGTGGCTGCCATTCTGATAATTATTAGCTTGACTTGTACTGCTTAACTTGTTTTATTCGAGAGTACGAATTATAATATGGCAGTGCGGAGGTGCTATATGGATTACATGACTTTGAAAGAAGCAAGCAAAATTTGGGGAGTAACACCCCGTTGGATAAATTACTACTGTTCCGCAGGACGTATCCCAGGAGCGGAAAAAATGGGAACCGTCTGGCTTATCCCAAAGAATGCTACGAAGCCATTGGATGGGCGGAGAAAATCTGCTGGGCAATCAGGAGGAGAACATCATGATTGAAGTTTATTATGCGGAAGATGACGAAACGATTGGCAAGTCTGTAAAAGAATATTTGGAACAGCAGAATTGCAAAGTAGCCGTTTTTGATAGAATTGCGGATGTCAAGAAAGCGTTAATCGGTCATTTGCCTACAATCGTCTTGCTGGACTGGAATATGCCGGACGGACAAGGGAGTGAATTATGCCTTTGGATTCGGGAAAGATGGAAAACTCTGCCGATTGTTTATTTGACGATTCGAGGCGATTCCCACGACATTGTTACTGGCTTCCAAAATGGGGCGGATGATTATGTGGTAAAGCCCTTTGATCTTGCCGTTCTGTATTCTCGTATTTTGGCACTGCTGCGAAGAACCAAAACCGTAACCGACACAAAGCTATTCTGCGATGACCTGATGTTGGATAAAGAAAAAACGGCTGTCTATGACGGGCAGAAAGAAATCGTTGTAAGCCAGCCGGAGTACCGCATTCTGCTGATTTTGATGGAAAACAAGGGAAAAACGATCACCAGAAATCAGCTATTAGAGCAGGTTTGGGATCGCAGCGGGAATTATGTAAACGATAATACGCTGACGGTCACAATGAAAAGATTGCGGGAAAAGCTGAATCATCCAGCCTGCCTAAAAACGATCCGAAGTTTTGGCTACCGTATGGAGGACACACAATGAGCGAAAAATGGAAACAAAAAATACTTCTGATTTTTCCGTTTGCTGTTCTTGCGGCAGGCATGATACTTACCGCCGCTTTCTTCCTGCACACGTACCGGCAGATTGCATTTGAACACACCTCGGCATTATGCGAAACCATATTGGCAAATTCTCCTGAAGCAGAGCCACAGCTATTAGCGGCTCTGAAAGACTATCATTCATTGACGGAACAAGAACTCAGAGGCAACGATTATCTGGAAAAATACGGATACCGGGTCGATGATTTTTGCTATGATTTCCCGCTGGATACCGTGCTTTTTCTGATTCTATTTTTCCTTGTGACTGCTTGTGCTTTTGGAGCTGGAACTTTTTTGTCCCACAGAAAAAATCGAAAGAGAATTGATGATTTGACCGAGTATTTGGAACAGGTTAATATCGGTGCTGGCGGGACATTGATACAGGCGAAGGAAGATGAATATTCCCATTTGCAGGACGAAATATACAAAACTGTCACGATGCTTTATCAAACAAGGGAAACAGCAGTTGCCGCAAAGAAAAATTTTGCAGAGAACCTGGCTAATATCGCACATCAACTGAAAACGCCGATCACAGCGGCCTTTTTGTCGTTGCAGCTTATGGAAAAAGAAATTCCGGGGGCTTACGCAGAACAGGTAAAGCAGCAGTTGAAACGATTAAACCGTCTGGAAGAATCTCTGCTTATGCTTTCCAAAATTGATGCTGGAACGCTGCCGCTCAAACGGGAAAAGGTCGATCTTTATACGGTATTAAATCTGGCGGCAGATAATCTGAACGATTTATTGCGGAAAAATCATATTACTGTTGAAATTCCAGAAAATGGCTGTATTGAATTTTGGGGGGATTTGGAGTGGACAATGGAAGCCCTCATCAATCTCATCAAGAATTGTATGGAACATTCCAAGCCGGGCGGCGTAGTCCATTGTGGCTACTCTGGCAACCCTCTCTATGTAGAAATTCAGGTATGGGATGACGGGGCGGGCTTTGACACAGAGGACTTACCGCATCTTTTTGATCGTTTTTACCGGGGCCGGTGTGCGGTTGGAGATGGAATTGGAATTGGTCTGGCTCTTGCCCGTTCCATTTTTGAATTGCAGAACGGAACTATAACCGCCTGTAACTTGCAAAATGGCGGTGCTTGTTTTGAAATAAGGATGTACAGTCACTGAGATGTCACTTTACTTTGTTATACTGTACGCAAGACCATTTCGTAGAGAGGAGAAAGTGACATGGAAATACTAAAATGTGAAAATGTCCGAAAGGTATATGGTTCTGGGAACAATCAGGTCGTGGCGTTGGATCACATTGACTTGTCTGTACAAAAAGGAGAATTTGTAGCAATCGTAGGGGCATCCGGTTCGGGAAAATCTACCCTGCTGCATATTTTGGGAAGCGTGGATAAGCCGACAGAAGGGAAAGTCCTGATAGAGGGGACAGAATTATCTGCCATGAACCGAACCCAGGCAGCCATTTTCCGGCGCAGGAAGGTCGGATTGGTCTATCAGTTTTATAACCTGATCCCCACCCTTACCGTCCGAAAAAATATACTCATGCCGCTCCTGTTGGACAAGCGCAAACCCAATAAAGAATACTTTGAGCAGATTGTACATTCCCTGGGAATCGAAGATAAACTGGAATCACTGCCCAGCCAGCTTTCCGGCGGACAACAGCAGCGAGTTGCTATCGCCCGTTCTTTGATCTATCGCCCGGCGCTGTTGCTTGCAGATGAACCGACCGGCAACTTGGATCGGAAAAACGGAGAGGAAATTATTGATTTGCTGAAATTATCTAACCGTAACCTGGAACAGACGATTCTTTTGATTACCCATGATGAAAAGATCGCATTAGAGGCGGATCGCGTTATTACCATAGAGGACGGGAAAATTGTCGGCGATCAGAAACGGAGGTAAGAATATGTGGAAAGACTATTCGATCGGATTCATCAAAAAGAATCGGGCTTCCAGCGTATCCGTTCTGGTTGCGGCGTTTATTTCTGCTCTGTTTCTTTCTTTGCTGTGCGGTTTGTTTTATAACTTCTGGAATTATGAAATAGAATCTGTTGTTTTAGAAGAAGGAAACTGGCAGGGACGCATCAGCGGAGCGTTTGAAGAAGATAAAGTGTCCGAGATTGAGAATTTCGCCAATGTAAAAACGGCTATAATCAATGAGGATTTATCAGACGATCAAACTCTTGTAGTTGATATTTGCTTTGATAACATGAGGGCTGTGTATCAGGATATGCCTCTTATCGCCCAGCAGTTAGGTGTTCCGGAAACTTCCGTATCGTATCATGAATCACTGCTGTCAAGTTATTTCATCAACGATCCGCAGGACAGCAATCCGCCCTTATTGATGGCTTTTTATCTCTTTGTACTCCTGCTTGTGTCGGTGTCTTTGATTTTAATCATCCATAACTCGTTTGCTGTATCTATGAATGCCCGTGTCCATCAGTTTGGCATTTTTTCCAGCATTGGGGCGACGCCGGGGCAAATCCGCACCTGTCTTTTACAGGAAGCGGCGATGCTTTGTGTGATTCCTGTTTTGATCGGAAGTATTGTCGGAATCGCTTTGACCTTCGGAGCCATCCAAGCAGTCAATATTCTCGCCGATGGTATTGTCGGCAGACATGAAGCTGCCTTTGCCTATCATCCGCTGGTGTTTGCAGTCACGATTCTGACCTCGTTTTTGACGGTACTGATTTCTGCCTGGCTGCCAGCCAGGAAATTGAGCAAGATGACCCCACTGGAAGCTATAAAAAACACGGGAGAATTACAGCTAAAACGGAGAAAAAAATCCCGTATTCTTGCGCTTTTATTTGGAACCGAAGGGGAACTTGCCGGGAATGCGCTGAAAGCACAGAAGAAATCTCTGCGAACCGCCACGCTGTCGTTGACCCTTTCCTTTCTGGGCTTTGCTCTCATGCGGAGCTTTTTTACTCTCTCTGGAATCAGTACAAACCATACCTATTTTGAACGCTACCAGGATGCCTGGGATGTGATGGCAACTCTTGAGGACACAAGGATCGAGGACTTTTCTCATACGGATGAAATCCATGCTTTGCCTGATACAGACAGTGTGATTTATCAAAGGGCAAACGCCGTTTGTTCTATTGGGGCGGACGCTGTCAGCGAAGAAGTAAAAAGTCTGGGTGGTCTTGAAACAGTCGCCGGAAGTGATGTCAGTATGGCAGATGGGATTTATACCATTCAGGCTCCTATTGTAATCATGGACGACAGCAGCTTTGCCACGTATTGTGAGCAGATCGGCGTTTCCTCAGCGAAAAACGGGAGCGTTGTTTTGAACCGTATTTGGGACAACATAAACAGCAATTTCAGATACAAAGAATATGTTCCATTTTTGTCAGAGAACCAGGACACGATGACTTTACAAAACCCGGAAGATGCGGCTGCAACTGTGGGAATTCCGGTTTTGGGCTTTACACAGGAGCCGCCGGTTTTGAGAGAAGAATATGATAACTATGCTTTAGTTCAATTTGTGTCCCTTTCCACATGGAAACAAATCGAAGAGACGATTGGAAATGCTGAACCAGATACCTATATCCGCATTCTCTCAGAAAAAGAAAGAACCCTGACAGAACTGAGTATGATTGAAACCGAGCTGACGAATGTGCTGGGGCATGACATTTCTTTCGAGGTGGAAAACCGGGTTCAGGAAAAGATAGACAACGATGCCATGCTGAACGGATACAAACTGATAATTGGGGCGCTGTGTGTGTTGCTGGCCTTCATCGGGATCGCTAACGTATTTTCCAACACGCTGGGATTTATCCGGCAAAGGAAAAGAGAATTTGCGAGATATATGTCCATTGGCATGACGCCGGAAGGTATGCGAAAAATGTTTTGGATCGAGGCCCTCGTGATAGCGGGTCGCCCCGTTCTGATCACGCTGCCGATTACGGTTGTGTTTGTGTGGTTGATGATAACGGCAAGCTACCTGAATCCAATGGAATTTTTAGCAGTGGCTCCCATTGTTCCTATCCTGCTTTTTATCGCGGCACTTTTTGGCTTTGTCGCATTGGCATATTACCTGGGTGGCAAGAAAATTCTGAAATGTGATCTGGTAGAAGCACTGCGAACGGATTATATGGGATAATACTATCGTTCAGACAAATCGCTTTATCCACAACAAAAGCCCCATCCCTCAGTGGTTGAGAGATGGGGCAAACTATTTACGCTGCAATCTCCGGGATTTCCCCGACA
>UQEW01000094.1 GCA_900540145.1 uncultured Eubacteriales bacterium | reverse complement strand
TGGACTCAATCGCTTTTTTCTACTACTAAAGTCTCACATCTATTGTAAAGCTACACAAAAATAGAAAATTTTTATTTCATAGGATTCACTTACGCCGAAATATCATGTATAATATTTCGGCGACTTTACATATAGGAGGTCTAACTTTGCATAGCGATAGCATAAAAAACAGCAACAAAGGTAAATGTCTGCCGGCTTTAAAGGCAGCTTTTCCATACACCATTCCCATATTCGCCGGATTCTGGTTTCTGGGGCTCACATACGGCATTTACATGAATGTTTCCGGATTTAGCTTCTGGTATCCGATGCTGATGAGCCTAACCATATTCGCAGGTTCAGTGGAATTTGTGGCCGTAAATCTGCTGATGGGCGCTTTCAACCCGATCCAGGCCCTGGTCATGACGCTTATGATAAATGCTCGTCACCTTTTCTACGGTATTTCCATGTTGGACAAGTTTAAAGGTATGGGGCTGAAAAAAATATACCTTATCTTCGGAATGTGTGATGAAACTTTTTCCATAAACTATACCGCTGACATTCCAAAAGACGTGGATAGGGACTGGTTCATGTTTTTTGTGACCTTTTTAAACCACATGTACTGGTTCACCGGTTCGACCCTCGGCGGCATATTCGGCTCCCTCATCACTTTCAACACTGAGGGGCTCGACTTTGTCATGACTGCCATGTTCGTAGTCATCTTCATGGAACAATGGTTAAAAGAAAAAGACCACACCAGCGCACTTCTTGGTCTGGGACTTTCAGTTCTTTGCCTTTTGGCATTTGGCTCAGAAAACTTTATAATTCCGTCTATGCTGGCTATCCTGGCCGTGCTTTCCCTTCTCAGGAAAAACTTAGAAAAAAAAGAAGCAGCAATCGCCGCTCCTGTTGACGCTCCCGAGAAAGGAGGCGCAAAATGACTTCCATGACATTAACAGAACAGATAATAACCGTATCTATGGTGGTTTTAGGTACCTTGATAACGAGATTTTTGCCTTTTATAATTTTTCCCGCCGGAAAGCCTACACCTAAATACATACAGTTTCTGGGCAAATTTCTGCCCGCTGCCGTATTCGGTCTGCTGGTCATATATTGCCTGAGAAATGTAAGCCTTGTATCCGGAAGCCACGGCATTCCGGAGCTTATTTCCATCGCAGTGGTAATCGGCATGCACCTGTGGAAACGGCAAATGCTCATTTCTATAGCAGGCGGCACCATTTGCTACATGCTGCTGGTGCAGCTGGTGTTTTAAAAATACACCCTGCGGCATTTATACCGCAAGGTGTATTTTATAGATTATCTGCTGTATTTTTTCTTTCGGCTGTAAAGAGCAGTTCCTGTCATAGCTGCTCCAGAAATATTTATCCCGTTCCTTTCAGTTGATTTTCGGCATCTATTTTATCGGTTTTCTTTCTGCAGACAAATAATCATTTTTTTAAGAAAATTTACACAATTCGGTGTCAAATCCATGTCGAAATTCATCGAAATCCAGCCTCGGCTGACTTTTTCTTGTAAATATGCTGACAAAATTTCAAAAATAAAAAATATTTTTTCATTAGATGATTATTTGACCGATAATCATCGCCTTGCATCACGCCGCTCGCTTTCTGTCAAAATTCGCTCGATGTTTAATCAGCAGCCGAAATATTCCGCAATGGTTTTCATCCTGTCTGCCTGTGCCACATGAAAAGGACACCTGCTGTCACAATGGCCGCAGGAAACGCAATCTGAAGCTTTTTTCTCCAGGTTATGATAATGGTCTGCAGCTAAAGTATCGCCTATAACCGCCAAATCGTAATACTTGTTTATCAGCCCGACATTCAGGCCTGCAGGGCAAGGCTGGCAGTGATTACAGTAAACGCACGAGCCTTTCACATCTTTAGGCGTAAGGCTGCTTATGACGGAGTAATCCCTCTCCTCATCGGACGCATCCAGAAAACCTAACAATGCATCTATATCTGCTTTATTTCGTATCCCTGGCAGGACAGTAAGTACTCCAGGCTTATCCAAAGCATACTGGATGCACTGATATGGTGTCAGCGCCTGACCGAACGGAGAAGTGTCAGCATTAAGCAGCTGGCCGCCGGAATAAGGCTTCATAACTGAAATACCTATACCCTCGGCTTCGCACCTGCGATAAAGCTTCATCCTTTCGCTGGCGCTTCCGATAGCATAGTCGCCATGTTGATAGTCGTAGGCAGCATTGATAGAAAACATCATCTGGTCAACTAATCCTGTATCCAATATCTGCCAGGCAAGCTCCGGTGTGTGCGAAGACATACCTATGTGGCGCACAATACCGTTTTCCTTCATATCCAAAAGATAGTCCAGCGCGCCGTTTTTCTGATAATCCTCCCAGTCAGATTTTTCATCGAGACAGTGGATAAATCCATAATCAATGTAATCAGTCTTGAGTTTCCCCAGCTGCCAGTCTATCTGGCGCTTGATGGTTTCCAAATCGGTTGTCCAGCCATATTCACCGGTTTCGTAATTGGCGCCAAAATGGACCTGATAGAAAACTTCTCTCCTTACTGATGAAAAAGCTTTTCCCACATATTCAAAGGTTTTGGCGCCTGCCGTCGCCAGATCCAGATAGTTAATCCCGTTTTCATGGGCATATACCAAAGCGCCGACTGCCTCCTTTTCCGGAGTCTCAAAAATAGGCCCTGTTCCCAGACCGACAATACTAATCTTGTCTCCTGTTTTTTTATTTATTCTGTATTTCAATTTATTTCCTCCTGATAATTTTTGAAACAAAAGATTTCGTTATTTCGTATATGGAATACGGGACGTAATCTATATTAGCTATTTCCATAGCCTTTTTCTGCTTTTCTGTAGCTGTAGTATACGGATATATGCCGAATAGGAACGGATATGGCATACAGGAATTCCTGCACATCCTGCTCTGTCATGTGTGGAAAAAACTTTTTAAGGCAGCATGTAATTGCTCTCATTGAATCTGCGTATACCTTTTTAAATGCTACAAGATTTTCTATGCGGCTGTTGCCTTCCATATCATATAAATTCATTGACAGCAATTTGAGCATGCAGCCCCGCTTTTTCCAACGCATGCGCTATGGCTTCAGCAAATTGGTCCGACGACATGGTTTCATGGGTTTCAGCAATTTCTTTTAAGTCGACAGTCCAAGCTCGATACTCTCTTTCCAAAAGCCCCAGGAAGATTTCTTCCTTAGTCTGAAAATAGTTATAAATAGATGTACGTGTAAAGGAAGTCTTTTCACCTATATCTCGAATGGTGATATCCTTAAAACCCATTTTTTCATAAAGGCATGCACATGCGTCTATTATTTCTTCTATTCTCGCTTTAGTTAATTGCTCTGAACCCTTAGGCATATATTCCCCTTCTTTCGTTATCGGTTAATTATCAGCTAATTATTGTCTAATTATCGGAAGCACCGCCATCCTCATCAAAATTCAGATAACCAACAGTCAATTTGATATAACCGCATACCTTTTCTCCTTGGTTATTAGATAAATAAATATTGATGGTTTCTTCGCTTCCTTCTAAGGGATTTATCTCTATTTCATCTATAGCAAAAGTTATTTCGCATCCATCTATGCCTTTAATAACAATACTATCCCCATAATTAAGCATATCAGGCAAGGTGATTTCTTCTATTTCAGCATCTTCTATATTCTCTATATTAACAACAGGTGGAAAATCTGATATATTTGTCAACTTTCCAGATATTGATTTGATTATTTTTCGAGGATCAGAATTATTGAGTTCTTCCAATAATGAATCGCAACTAATACAAAAATCTTCGTATTTGCGATGAAGCACATTAATTATTTCAAATCTTTCAACTATATCTCTGGAAAGTTCTGAATCGGGCAGGTCATCTTCCAAATATGACTTGTAGCTTCCTAGTGGAGTAAAACCAAAAGATTCTCTGTCCATATCTTGAATTTCCTGCTCGTCGTTTATGGTAGAGTGTTTCTCAATTTCATACCTATCTTTTCTTGAGTCTCCTCCTAAAATGATTGTGAACGGAAAAATTTTGAATGATTTTGTTTCACGATCAAGCTCAATTCTGCAACCAAACTTTGCATCGTGTTCCTCTCTTATTTTTATAGAATCAACAAAAACATATTCTTTAGTTTCAGGATCCCAGGGAGCATTATCATAATCTTCATAGTAGCAATCGGCGAATATTTTTGCATTACACAAAAGAGTAGCTTTTGAGGTTTTATCAGACATTTCATCGACAGAACTAACCATAAATGTTACATTTGAAATATTATACAGATAAAATTCATCGTAATCGAATCCAGACACAATCCAATCAGGAAGTACATCATCGATCAAATCATCAGACTTGATAATTATAGTATATCTTTTTGCTGCTTTAAATCTGCCATCAAGAAAAGTTATTTTTCCGTATGTCCATGAAGGCTGCCCAACTAAGCGACCGGAAATCCAAAATGCAATACCATGTTGTTGCGATTTTGCTGCTGTTTTCTCAGAATCAATAACAGTCATTGATAAATTAGCTTTTGTCGGTGTTGCGAACTCTTTTGAAAAAACGACACCTTTATGCTGTGATAAATCAATACGCCGTCCGTTGATTTTTACAACAAATTTTGGATCATACAAAAATCGTGCTGATAGTATATCTGTCATTGCAGCTGCATCCGGTAGATGCCTGAGTACAAAAGCACTTATTCTTGTTCCATGTCCAGATTTCTTGTTTGTAGTATGTTTGAGTATTTTAAATGGAGAATCTCCTTTGGATACGACTATATCGTAAGTGTTACATTTTCCATCTTTCCATGTTTCAACGGTATAACTGTCTGAAAAGCAAAGCATCCCATGACGACCTATACCATTTCGACCATATGCGATTCTTTTTGAACTTTCACCATCAGCTGCACCGGAGCCTTGCCGTCCTTGAATTCCGCTATATGCTCCAGCGCGGCAAAGCCCGCTGTTTTTTTATCATGGCAGAAACACTCTACCGCTCCGATGTGTTTTTCCATCACGGCGGTCATGCTGTCCTTGTCCGGCATGGGCACCGGCTCTTTGAACAGCATCTGAATGAGATAGGACCCGCCGGGCTGGGGGCCTTTTTTGTCATTCAGGTTTTGTCGGAAAACTTGATTGCTCATTTGCTTTCCTCCTTCTTCTCCGGGAACAACTTCCACCGGAACTCCAGTTCTTTCTGGACAAACTCTTTCGGTAGCCCCCGGGGATTGGCAATGAGATACCATACCCGAAAGGTGCGTTTCTTTGGATCTGTTTCCTGCTGGTAGAGCTGATAGCCCGCCTCATCCTCCTGCGTCCACTGTCCTGTCTGCCGCTTGGCCTGCACAAAGGGTTCCACCACCTGGTCCAGTTCCTCTTTGGTGCGGCTTGAGGCCCAGGCTTGATCCACATCATTGGCGTGGGAGAGATGGAACAACATCGAGCCCATCCCGTTCCTTGCCTTATGCTCCGGTGTTCCGCGCAATTTCACCTGATGTCGGTACTCCTCCAACTGTTCCGCTGTTCCGTACCATTCCACCATCTGTTCCCGCACATAGATGCACCAGCTGTAATCCTCTGGCTGGGTAAAGGGGG
>UQEW01000093.1 GCA_900540145.1 uncultured Eubacteriales bacterium | reverse complement strand
GGAATAAGTGGACACGATCTCCCGGACCATATCCCGGATACCGTCCATGAAGGTATCCGGGTCAGCGCCGCCTTTTGCAATCTCCGTCAATTTCTGTTCCCATTCCGCTGTCAGCATGGGAGAGGTCAGCGGCTCCGGCAGAATCGTGACAAGGTTGATACCGGCTTTTGTGGGGATCAGGCTCTTGCCCTTGCGTTCCACAAATCCGGCAGCCACCAGCTTTTCGATGATAGCCGCCCTGGTCGCAGGCGTGCCAAGCCCTTTCCGCTCCGCCTCGTCGGGGATACCATCCTTGCCTGCGTTCTCCATAGCGGACAGGAGGGTATCTTCTGAAAGCTTTTGTCAAGGGGGTGCGTGGATATTTTTCATATTATTTACGCAGATTCTCTCTCTGCTTCTGCCTGAATAATGCGTTTCAACCTGTCCTCCGCAGTCAAACCGCTACTATGGTCAAAAAACACTTTGACTTTATAATTTGTTTTGCCTTGCTTAATCACAAAAACTCCATCCGGTTTGTTTTTCTCCGAATGGTTATTTTGGGTGGGTAGTGTACTGTTCACAATATTTGTCATACGATATTCCTCCTTAAATGAAAAAAGCCCGACAAGGAAAGGTCTGACAACGAAGTTCCGACAACGGACATCAAAAAACCTTTTTTCTTTATCGGGCGATACTATCTTTTTACTATTTCCTTTTTCTTTATAATATTGGTTGTCATGGTTGTCAGAGAGGGAAAAGTGCCGCAATATCAAGGCTTTCGGGATTTTTGCCCGACAACCAGACCGACAACCGGCTCGACAACCGAAGCGACAACTGGCTTTTATTTTTGCTTCAACCATTCTTCCGGAAGCCCTAACTGTTCCATTTCCTCTGTCGGGATTTCTTGAAAACCATCCATGCTGTTGTCAGGCTCGTTGTCGTTCCTGATACGCTCCCAGCCTTTTTGTCTGCGGTAAGGCTCTGGAAAATACCTCGGATTGCTGAACGCCCTCCAGCCTGTGACAGCGTTATTCATAATGTCATTGATCTCTCGCAGTTCCCATTGTTTCGGTTCGTCATAATCATGCCCCAGTGCTTCCTTATAAAGCTGTTTGGAACAGACCATGCTGCCGGAATAGCGTTCCAGATAGTCTAAAATCTGTCCTGCCTTTGTGTCCTCCGGCATAAAATCCTTTTGGTGGGCTTTCAGATAATCGTTCATAGCCGGACTGAATCTCAGACGGAAATTGCCGCTTCTGTAAATCTCCATAGCTTCTGCCCACATCTGATTGATATACTCTCTGGAAGCCTGTTCATCCGCCAAAATATGAACCTCAGCCCTTTCAGGATAGACCATAACCGGAACGAAGCGGCGGTTGCCTGTTCGGTCAAGGGGAAGAAAGTCAAGGGTATTAGAAGAACCTCCAAACACACATTGTCGTTTTCTGTCTGCCGGATGTGTTTCATACGGTATCTTATAGGTTTCCTTTTGGCGGCTCAGAAAGGACTTGATTTCTTCAATGCTCTTAGCGTTAGCGGTTGCAATCATTTCCGACATTTCAATAATCCAATGCCCCTGCATTTTGCGGTACACATTTTCATCATCCAGCTTTTTCAAGTCATCAGAGAACCAGTCATCATTGACCGCAAGCAAACGGAAGAAAGAGGACTTTCCAGCTCCCTGACCGCCCACAAGACAGAGCATAACCTCAAATTTGCACCCCGGCTTAAAGGCTCGTGAGATAGCACCCAACAGAAACAACTTCAATGCTTCATAGGTGTAATCATCTGTATCAGAACCGAGAAAGCGGTGCAGACAGAAGCGTATGCGTTCTGTTCCGTCCCATTGCAGGGCATTAAGAAAATCACAGACAGGGTGGTAACGGTTTTCGTTGGCAATAACCGCAACTGCGTCTATGATTTTCTTCTCTACGGTCAATCCATAGTTTTCTTCAAAATATAGGAGCAGATATTTCACATCCACATCCGTCAATGTCGGGCTGTCACGATACCAACCGAGGGGCTTCACAATGTCGATTCTTTCGGTCAGAAGATTTTTTCGGATAGCCCCTTTCAAAAGTGGATCATATTGCAGAACACGCTTATAATTTGCGGCAGTATTATAAACCTTACCTTTCTCGCTCTGCTCTAAGCTGTTTCGGATTTCTTCTACTGTGCATGGTTCTGTCTGCTGACAGTTCTGCAATTCGCTGTTCAAGTTTTAACACCTCCTTTCTCTGTTCTGCCACAAGTGCTTTTCGTTCCTCCAATGAACCATACAGAAGAATATCAAGCAGATATTCGATATAGTTCTTCTTATGCAGTGCTTCTGCAAACAGGGGATTCCATTCCTCATCCGGCTGTTTAGGAGCGTATTTCTTTTCCCATTCTCTAAGAAGATGAAAATAATCCGTCAGCACCTTGTAGCAATGATTTTCTCCTTTTTGATACTTCTGTTCCGGTGTCGGCTCACGAATACGAGGGCGGACACTGGGCTTTTGTCGGCTGTCATAGTTAAGACCAAAATCTTCAGCAAGTTTGACAGCAGCTTCCCTCAGCCCGATACCGAATAGCTTCGCTGTGAGATCAACAGCGTCTCCGGTTGCTCCGCAGCCAAAACAGTAATAGCGTTCATCCAGCTTCATACTGGGGGACTTATCTGAGTGAAACGGACAGCACGCCATACCTGTGCGACCCACTTTCAAGCCATAGGCTTCTGCGGCTTGTCGGGCAGTAACATTTTCTTTTACAACTTCAAATACATTCATGTGACTCCTTTCCTGAAACGAAAAAAGCACCTGTCATTTTCAAAACGAAAACAGCAAGTGCCTTAGAGTTCCATATTTAATTTTAGGTGCAAAAAAGCAGGAGACCTTTTCAGATTTCCTGCTTAGCAAAGCTGTGAAGATTTAATTGTGGTTGGGTTGCCAGTTATACAAACTGGAAATTTTCTTTTTAGAATGAATTATTTAATTTCTACAATAGCACCATATTTCGTATGCGGAAGATATTGTACCTTTAAATAAGTATTTTTATCAATATACCTTGAAAATACTGTGATTTCGATTTCATCATCTTTAACTTTATCATATAGAAAAATACTTCTTCTTTCAGAAGATATATCTGCACCACCATGAGATTGTTCAGTTACATATCCTTCTGCATAACTATACTGTTTGTTTATGATGTAAGGCATATCTAAAACAAAATCTTTCAAATATAAGATTAAAAGAATAGCTACTATAACAAGAATGGTATTAGCCAATCGAAGAAATATTATATCATTTTTTCCAGTATATTCTTTTTTTATCGCTTCTTTATCAAAAAATATCGAATAGATAAGTTTTCTTTTTTTAATTAGATAGATAATGCAAGCAATTAACGCTATAACAAATAATGAAACTCTTATAAACAATCTAAATATAGCAAAATCCATAATATCATCCCCTTAAACTTCAAGTTTGTTGCTTACATTATACTTCATCAACCTAAAGAATGGAAGATTTTTTCTTGCCTCCCAAAGCAAAAGCACCTGTCATTTTCAAAACGAAGACAGCAAGTGTCTTAGAGTTCCACATTCTATTTTGAGTGCAAAAAAGCAGGAGAACTTTTCAGATTTCCTGCTTAGTAAAGCTGTGAAGATTTAATTGTAGTCAGTTTTTCTTATACCATCCGAAATTTATACTTTAATGTTCTCTCATAACAAAAATCAATTTTGTCCTCCAACAAAAATACCGTTTGGGGGATTATCCCATATAAAATTATCCTCAGCCACTTCGCTCTCCAATGCAATTTCAATTTTATATATCCCCACATTTTGAGCATTTTCATCATCCTCACTATACATATAAAAATTCATACAATACCGTTCCTTCTCTGTCAATATGAGATACATACCATCCAATTCCGTTTTCCTTTTACCATAGTTGCTTTCACTTGATGATGCACAATCGCCCTCAAAACTTTGGATACTGCCCTCAATATAATCGAAAAAATCAGAGATTTCAGTGTCTAAATTCTCAATGTTCTTTTTGCTTTCTTCGGAAAATAGAGATTTGAGTTTCTCTGAATCCTGTTGCTTACATGCCTCGATAATTTGTTGACACATCTTATCCGTTTCATTTTGTTCAGAGCTAAACCAGTCATTGAAATATTTGTTAGAGCAGCCTGTTAAACCGAGTATAATAATCACACTGGAAAGCAACAATACTTTTTTCATATAATTACATCCTTTACTGAATAATTGCAAAATCACTTATTGGATTAAGGTCATTACAAAAAATTTCTTACTATCATTATACTTCATCAACCTAAAGAATGGAAGATATTTTCTTACTCCCTAAAGCAAAAGCACCTGTCATTTTCAAAGTGAAAACAGCAAGTGCTTTAGAGTTCCATATCCTGTTTTTTGCTTTTTGCCTGATCCGTCCGGCTGACTTCACGCTCTGCAATTTCTTTCTTTTTGCGGCTCAACTGCTCTATAATAGAATTTTTGGCTTTCTTCTTGATTTGCTCCGTTCCGGCTTTTTTGACCTCCGGTTTCATCAGCGTGGTTTGGATTTTCTGAATGGTTGATTTCATAGCGTTTGTGATTCTGGCAATCACGCCATCCAATCGTTTCACTGCATACTCAACTTCTTTCTTTGAAGCCTTACGCTCAGGGGAGAGAACCCACGCTTTAGACTGCTCCACCAGCTTAATATCCTCCTTGTGCGTTTCCAGTTTTACAGTATCAGCAACGACCTCAACCGCCTTGTCATAGGCAATATCGGCAACCTCGTCCACCAGAGCTTCCACATCTTCAATCTTCATCGTGAGTTCTTCCAACTTTTGCTCCTGTGCTGCCAGTTGCTCCTTTTGCTTGAAAAGAATATAGTCCTGTTTTTCCAGATAAGCACGACCACCATATTCCGGTTCTTCTTCCAGTTGTAAGCCATGCTTTTTCGCCACATCAAACAACAGCACTCGGCAGGCTGAATCGAAAGTCATCTTGCGGTTATTTTTTCTTCCGACAGGCTTCTCCGGTTCCGGCAGTTCAAATCCCAGTGCTTCCAAAGCCTTTTCCTGTTGTGGGGCAATCTCCCCATATTGATTTTCACAGTCGAACACATGACGCTCGTGAATATGAGGGGTGCTTTCATCCAAGTGCAGTGCCCAATTCAGGATATGGACATGAGAGCCGAAACGCTCATTTACGATTTCCATAAATTCTGTGACGATCTCAATGAGCAGTTCTGGTGGAACATGATTATCAAGCGTTCCAATCTGATAGACCGTTTCCTCTGGGCAGGTCTTTTTGCTTTTGAGCAAATCTCCGGTTTCCTTATTTCTTTCAGGGTGTCGGTTCTTCACATTTCTTTCGTTCTGTCCGGTCACAAAATCACGATACCGCTGACGATAAAAAAGCTGTTCCACATCTTCAAAAGTGGCAGACAGCTCATTTTCCTTTTCGGGATTTTTGAAATTGCGGAAGCCATTGTAACAGTCCCAATAGAGATTTTGTTTGGCTCGTTCTTCGTCAATGTGTTCGCTGTTGGCAATGTCAAAACTGCGGTCATTGTGCTTCGGATTATAAACGCCATTCTTTCCGGCTCGTCCATTGTGCCTTGTTAATTTCACATGAGTTCCTCCTTCTTTTTGATTTCCCCGACAGGGGAGAAGGGCAGCGAAGCTGATTCCTTGCGGCTTTCTGCGTCAAGTAATACCCAGTACTAAGTGGCGAAACGCCACTTAACTGGGCAAGGCTGCCGCCCTTGACCTGCACAGGGGTATTGCATTCCCTGTACCCATGCACAAAGGGTTGCACCCTCTGTACTCCCGCCCGAACAAACTGACTTCGCCCCGTCTCAAGCTCTGTCAGTTCCTTCGGTTTT
>UQEW01000092.1 GCA_900540145.1 uncultured Eubacteriales bacterium | reverse complement strand
AGCTGATATATCGCAAAGACCTCAAACAGCCCTTATTATAAAAAAGAAAATGTTGTACAAAATCCCAGCAAACCGAATTTTGTACAACATTTTTCGGTAAAATCCGTTTGTATACCCCGTACCCGTATACATCCGAATCATAAATCAAAGTTTTGAAAGGCTGCTCTGTCGGTGGCATCAGTGCTGTCAATGCCTTTGGCTCTGAAATATGTTGTCAAAACTCGTTAAAATTCGCTCCGCAGCGCAGGCACACAGAGAACAGCCAAAGTTTCTTCAGGCATAAGAAAGATGAACTTGGTGTAAAAAAGGAGATGGCAAGCAATAGGGGAATTAAGAAAAGACATAAAAGATTAATTGATTATTTCAACAAAAACAGATATCAAATGGAACTGAGCAAGCTCAGCCCCATTTGATATTACGAGTACTAGGTCAGCCTCCTATCTCTTGCTTTTCATCGTTATCTGTCTTTTCCGCTAAAGCCTCCTCTGTTTTTCGTTGTTTTCTTTTCTTATTGGCATAAACAACCTGCCAAAATCCGATATCTAAAATCAAGCATCCCAGAATTATTACAGGCAGAAACAGCGATGTAACATATACTTCGCCGCCCTCATACATAAACGGAGCGGGGTGTTCCTCAAACGTACGCAGCACCTGCCCTTTGAAGACCGCCATGCAGAATACGGCATAAATGAACAATACAGCTCCGACTACCGGTACCTGCTTATCCAGGAATCTGTTATCCTCTGTGGAGTTGTTCTTAAACGTGCGGAATGTCATCCACATAGAAAGCCACATTGTCCACGTAAATCCGGCGTCTACCAGATAAAATACCACGTTTGTACCCCAACCTTCATCTTCGCCCCATGTAAAAGGAGGACTTCCTGTATATATCAGCGTTTCGGAAAAGTTAAAATTGACATACACCACATATACGATGCCTGCTATGCTTATTGCACCCACAAGTATGAGCGATGCTATATACCATTTGAGCGGTGCATATTTTTTAAGACGTTCTTTCATTATTAACCCCCCTGTCCAAAGAGTTTTGCATGCTTATTATATTTCTAAAATCAAACGCTGATGTCTGCCTTGCCGGATTGAAGGATTTCTCCGTTTTGGGAATCTATTATATATGTATACTCGTTCCCGTCTTTATCTTCAAAGTTCACTCTGTACGCAGGTCTGCCGTCATATTCTGCACCAGAACCTCTGAAAACGGATATTTCACCTGAATCCTGATAATCTGAAGGCTCATAAAAAGCAAATCCGGCGTCATTGGCGGCTATTCTCGCAGCATCGTCAAAATACAATCTTTCGTTATTGCTGCTTTTATATACTGCGAAAGCAACGAGGCATGCAACAAGTGCGAATAATACTATCCACTTAGCATTGGTTTCTTTTTTAACGTAGCTTTTCTGTTCCATCATAGTGTCCCCCTCACAATCTCTGATAAACTTCCATGCCTTTTACCTGTCTAAGCTTTTTTCCTGTCTAAAAATTTCTACTCTGTTGCCTCTGCTCCTTGCTCTGTGTAAGGTGTCCCCCTCTTATCATTGTTCCAAATCAAGTTGGGACTTGCCGCATCCTGCGGTTCTGCATGCTTCAAACTCATGACCGCGCCATCTTTGGCTCTTACCACGCAAGCATACTCGGTGCCATCTTCTTCGGCTCTAAAATACACCTTGTAGTAAATCGTGTAGGCAATATCACAGTACAAGTCCCATCCGTGAGTTGTATAGGCGTCAAAATCAAACTCGTCAATGCCTGCCGCTTCTAAAGCAATCCCCTCTGCGTCAGCAAAGTCGATGAGCTTATTATTCTCCTTTATCACTAAGGCGCATATCAGGACGATCAGCAGCGTTAACACTAAAGTGAACAATGAACTTTTAAGCGGCGAACTAAAAAATTTTTTAATTTTCTCCATGATTATTGCCTCACAGTCTTTGTTATACCCACTTTTTTTAACCCTTCAGATTGCCTTTGAAACAGCTTTGACGTATTCCTTGTGTTTATTAAAGATTAATTGCTGCTGTCTGTTTTTTCCGACTGGAGGATCTCTCCGTTCAGGGAATCAATTAAATACATATACTTGTTGCCTTCTTTGTCTTCAAAAGTTACTTTATACGCAGCTCTGCCCTTGTATTCAGCGTCAGACCCGTAAAGATTGGTTGTTTCCCCCGAATCCTGATAATCCGGGGGTTCATAAAATCCAAATCCGGCGTCATTGATAGCAATCTTGGCTGCCGCGTCAAAGGAAATTTTTTCTTCTTTATTGGTTTCGTGTAATATGAAAGCAACAATGCATACAGCGATTGCGCAGAAAATAACTATTGTAATTTTGGTGCTTTTTTTAACGCGACTTTTCTGTTCCATCATAGTGTTCGCCTCACAATCTCTGATAAACTTCCATACCTTTTACATATCTAAAAATACCTACTCTTCTGCTTCTGCTCCTTGCTCTGTGCCAGGTGTCCCCCGCTTGTCGCTGTTCCAAACCAAATCCGGACTTGCCGCATCCTGCGGTTCTGCATGGGTCAAACTCATGACCGCGCCATCTTTGGCTCTGACCACACAAGCATACTCGGTGCCATCTTCTTCGGCTCTAAAATACACCTTGTAGTAAATCGTATAGCCGATATCACAGAACAAGTCCCCTCCATGAGTTGTATAGGCATCAAAATCAAACTCGTCAATACCTGCTGCTTCTAAAGCGATCCCTTCCGCATCAGGAAAGTCGATGAGTTTATTGTTCTCTTTTATCACTAAAACACACACCAGAACGATCAGCAGCGTCAACACTAAAGTGAACAACGAACTCTTAAGCGGCGAACTAAAGAATTTTTTGATTTTCTCTATCATTATTACCTCACAGTCTTTGTTATACCCACTTTTCTTTTAACCGTTCAGTAGCATAATCTTCGTCCCCTTTACACATATAAACCTCTGCAATATGGATTCGGGGACAGCGGAAAAAATTTTTTAAATTTATTTTTTTCTCGTTATCGTATATAATGAAGCCAGAATTAAAGTAAGGGGATGATTAAATGCTGCCTTTATACCTGGCAATGATCGATACAGATGAAGACAGGACAAAATTCGCCGCGCTTTACGAACGCTACAGCCGACTGATGTTCTATATAGCGCGGCAAATCCTGGGCGACGAACAGCTGTCAGAGGACGCCGTGCAGGAAGCATTTTTACGGATAGCCAAAAATATGCATAAGGTAGGCGACGTATCATGTCCCCAAACGAGAAATTTTTCGGTTATTATTACAAGAAACGTAGCTATAACCATGAAAAAACAAAACGCTTACGATTTTGAAACAGATATAGCTGTTCTGGAATATTGCACGAAAAACGACGACGAATTATTCAATACGCTTTCTCAAAAGCTTTTGGCAAAATGTATCCTCAAGCTTCCGGATATATACCGAGACACACTGTATCTCTACCACTTGTACGGATACAGCTTCCCTGAAATATCCAACCTGCTGTCTGTATCTGTTGAAACAGTCAAGAAAAGAGCTCAGCGCGCCAGAGATTTGCTGCGCCGAATGATTGAAGAAGAAGGATATGGGTATGAACCGCCAATATGATGACGCTATCAGACATGCCTTCGATGAAGAGTTTGCATGGCTGGATGATTTTAAAAATCCATATGAAAATCATATTTTTTCTGACGGCTTTGAGACACAGATAAAGCAAATTGCACGCCGAGCTGATTACCGCTATGTAAGCATCGGTCGCCGTCGCATCAGGAGGCTGTTTGTCGCGCTCATTGCTCTGATGCTTTTTGCTATCACCTGTTACGCCGCAGTAAAGGCTGTGCCAAAAGAGACATCGACGGAGCCAAAGATACAGTGGAACGAAACGCAAAACGATCTGTATGGTACACTGGATGTTACCTTTGACACAGAAGGCGAACTTCCACCAGTCTCTTTAGATCCACAGATTCCAGACGGTTACTCGATTGATAAAGAATATAACGATGAAGCCGCTTTTGGTTTTGAATGTTCTGATAAAAATGGACACCTTATTCTCTATATTCGTTCCTACGGTATCGCAAATTCTACAGTCGGCATCGACAACGAAGACGCAGACTTCAGAGAGGTCTCTATCAACGGGTTCAAAGGCTACTCTTATCGCAAAGAAGGCATCAATGCCTTATTCTGGACGGACGGCACCGATTTTTACATGCTGCAGGGCACATGTTCCATGGATGTGCTTTGGGACATGGCCGCCACCATGAAACCATAAAAGGATAGGTCGATATCAGATAGTATGGATCTAAATCCCATATAATTGCTAATCACAGATTCAAAAAGCCTTCCGGCACTGTCAACTAAACAGGCCCGGAAGGCTTTTATTATATCTTACTAGAAAGGTAAGTTTTTTGTGCACAGCACTGAATTTTAAGCTTCTTTTGCTTCTGTTGCAGGAGCAGCTGAAGCTGCCGGTTTTCTCTTTGCTCTCATGTTATTGATAGCGCCTGTCGGACATTCCTTAGCGCAAAGTCCGCAGTTCTTACACTTTTCAGGATCTATCATAGCATGGTTGTCTTCTACCTTGATAGCGTCAAACTTGCAGACTTTTTCGCACTTCTTGCATGCGATACAGCCGTTGGAACAAGCTTTTCTGGTCTTTGCTCCTGTGTCTTTGGAGTTGCACTGAACCACAACCTTGTTCTTTGCAGGTGCGATTCTGATAACGTGGTTAGGACATGTCTTGGCGCAGATGCCGCATCCAACGCACATATCTCTGTTGACTACCGCTACGCCGTCGCACACCTGAATAGCTCCATAAGGACACGCAGCCTGACAATCACCAAGGCCGAGGCATCCGTAAGCACACATGTTAAGTCCGCCAAACAATTGTTTAGCAGCAGCACAAGTTGAAAGGCCCTGATATTCCATCAGCTTTTTGGCAGCCTGCGCATTGCCGTTACACATAACCACAGCCACCTGAGGCTCCGCTGACCCGGCTTCAACACCGAGAATACCAGCCAGTTTAGCCGCCACGTCAGCTCCGCCTACAGGACACTTAGCTGTTCCTATAGAAGGGTCTGCTGCCAAAGCAGAGGCATAATCATCGCAGCCGGCAAATCCGCAAGCGCCGCAGTTGGCGCCAGGAAGTTCAGCTCTAAGGTTGGTTACTGTTTCGTCTACAGGTACGAAGAATATCTTTGACGCGATAGTCAAGATAACGGCAAACACAAAGCCCATTGCTACTACCAGCAATACAGGTATTAAAATTTCCATCATTTCTGAATTCGCCTCCTTATCCTAAACTAATCCACCGAATCCCATGAATGCCAGCGACAGAATAGCTGCCGATGTCATGGTTATCGGAACTCCCTGGAAAGGCGCTGGAATGTTGTTGTTTCCTTCAAGCTTACTTCTCATACCTGAGAAGATAACCATAGCCAACAGGAAGCCTACGCCGGCGCCGAAGGAATTTACCAAAGACTCCATGTAATTGTATCCGGAATCTATATTGTTGATACATACGCCGAGAACTGCACAGTTGGTGGTTATCAATGGCAAATACACACCAAGCGCTTTATGCAGTGACGGTATGAATTTTTTAAGAGCCATCTCAACAAACTGAACGAGAGCAGCTATTATCAATATAAATACTATAGTCTGCAAATACCCTATTTCCAGGTTATTGAGAAGCTGTTGTATAGGCCATGTAGCAGCTGTAGCAAGTACCATTACGAATATAACGGCAACTCCCATACCTACAGCGGAATCCAGCTTCTTGGATACTCCAAGGAACGGACAAATACCCAGGAACTGAGCAAGTACATAGTTGTTAACTAATATTATCCCAAGAAGGATAGTCAAATACTCTCCCATTAGTTTTCAGCTCCTTTCTCTAATTCCTTTATGCATTTCTCCTGCTGGCACATTGAAGCAAGCGCGCAGCCTTGACATCCAAATTCTCTAGGTTTCTTTCCTTTGGACTGGAGAATCTTATTTAC
>UQEW01000091.1 GCA_900540145.1 uncultured Eubacteriales bacterium | reverse complement strand
GTATTAGGGTCAAGGGCGCTGGTCGCTTCGTCGCAAAGCAGCACTTTAGGGTTGGTTGCCAAAGCTCTCGCAATGGCTATCCTCTGCTGCTGTCCGCCTGAAAGCTGTACCGGATATGATTTTTCTTTATCCTCAAGTCCTACAATTTTTAAAAGTTCTCTGGCTTTTTCTTTGGCCTGGTTTTTATTCATGCCGGCTATTTCCAGCGGGTAACATATGTTGCCCAAAGCCGTTCTCTGACTTAGAAGGTTAAAGTTCTGAAATATCATGGACATGGATTGTCTCTTCTTCAGAAGCTCTTTATGGCTTATGGTTCCCAAATCCACGCCGTCAAAGATTACCTGTCCTTCCGTTGGTTTTTCAAGGAAATTGACGCAGCGTATCAAAGTACTTTTTCCTGCGCCGCTAAGTCCTATGATTCCAAAAATATCCCCGTCCTCAATGGTAAGATTTATATCCCTGATGGCTTCTACTTTTGTTTTGCCATTATCATAAATCTTACTTAGATGTTTCAACTCAATCATATCGTATCCTTTCTAAAAAAATAAGCAGGTAAGCCCTTGCTTCCTGCCTATGTAAGTTCTTTGTCGCTACGAGGTTTTAAGCGCTCTTCTTGCAAAGTATCATAAGCTCGGAAACAACACACGTGAAAACATGCACATGCCCATAGTCATGCACATATCCATCATCATTGCTTCTCTGCATACGCACTTCTGCATAACGAGTCTCCTTTCCTCAAAACTACTTATAACCATACTCCAACATCAATTTGCTGTCAATACTTTTTTTCCATATTAGTGAAATATTAGTGAAAAAACGTGCTTTCGGTCTCGAAAACCAGGTCGTCTCAGACTAACCCCATCCCTCCCAAGCCGCTCCCATCCAGCTCGAACCGGCCAAATCATCAGCTGACATCAAAATCGGCCAAGAACTCATCTATGACTCTCACTATGTCGCTGCAGCTCCCTTTAGTAACTTCCACATTCAAAGGCAGCTTAGGGTCGTGAAGGGATTTTCTCAGGAGACACCACCCCTTGACCTGCTCATTTTCAAAGTTTATCCTCACTCCTTCATAGTTGGGAGAAACCAACGATGCGCCGATCTGCTGCCCTTCTCTTTCAACCCACTCTTCCAGCCGGCAGAGTATCTCCTGCCCGTAATCCGCGAAGTCTGCTCTGTTTATGGAAAATCTTTTCTCAATTGCCTCTTTCGGCTCTTCCAAACTGCTTAAAACCACATCGAGCCCTGCGCCTGCTTTTTTTAGCTGAGCAGTCTTTATTACTATCTTAGTTGCCAAATACGCCCCGTCATCCAGGAAATAGTTTTCCTTATACGCAGCATGGCCTGAAGTCTCTATGGCCAACTGGCTGTCAACGCCGTTTTGATTGAGCTCTTTGGCTTTATTTATTACATTTTTGTAGCCACGCTTAAAACGCAAGTGTTTAAGGCCGAGGCATTTTTCCAAATATTCCGTCAGCTGATCGCTGGTGATGCTGTCGGTGACCACCGTAGTACCCGGAAAGTCCTTTGCTATCAAAGCTGCCGCCATAGCAACTATGGCGTTTCTGTTTATCTCTCTGCCGCTTGCGTCTACTGCCGACGAACGGTCCACATCCGTATCGAAGATCAGTCCTAAGTCCGCTTTGTTTTCTATCACAGCTCGGCATATGGATTCCATGGCTTCTTTGTTTTCCGGATTGGGCTGGTGATTAGGAAAATTCCCGTCAGGTTCAAGGAACTGGCTGCCTGTTATGTCCGCTCCAAGGGGCTTTAAAACGTCCAGAGCATAAAAGCCCCCTGCTCCGTTGCCTGCGTCTACTGCAATTCTAAGTCCTTCCAGCGGGTTGTCTCCCCCCACTTGTTTCTTTATCATTTCTCTTAGATAAGAGGCATATGTAGACATGAGTCCAGCCTGTTTCACCTGGCCCAAAGCATTTTTCTCTTTGTATTGAGCTTGTAATTCCTCAAGGGAAAGCCCTTCAGCGATTTTTATGATTTGGGCAATGTCTTCTTTGTCCAGACCGCCTTCTCTGCTGAAATATTTAAATCCGTTGCGGTCTTTCGGAAGGTGGCTGGCGGTTATCATTATGGCTCCGTCACACCTATATTCTTCAAACACAGTGGACATGAACATGGCCGGGGTGGACGCCAGTCCGCAATCCAGCACCGTGATTCCCAGGCTTTTAAGACCTATGCCCACAGCCTCTTTCAGGGACTCTGCAGTAATCCTGCTGTCATGTCCTACGGAAATTTTAAGCTCCTTTTCTGATTTTTGGCATTTGGAGGCAAGCCATGTTCCAAAGGCTGCGGAAAGCTTTATGGCCTCTTCTTTTCCTAATGATAATGGTTTTTCTCCCGCGACAGCGACTCCTCTTATGTCACTGCCGTTTTGCAAATTGCTGTAATTTGTAGACATGCTGCCTCCTTCATGAAAATAATTTTACAATACCCAAAAACACAAAGCACAAAACGAACCAGGCCAATGTAAAGGCAGGGCAGATTTGACCCATGATATTACCGGGAAGAGACGAATAATCCCAAACGTCCCATCCCAATCTAAGATTGACGATAACACCTACGCAAAATTCGTATGCGGTAATTATAACAGCTCCTGCCATAGCTGCAATTACCAAATTCATTGATAAAAGCCAATCCTCCAGCAGATACAACGTAAGAACGCAGGCTCCTCCCGTAAGCACCATTGTCCAATGGGTGTATCCTCTGAAAAGTGTCTCTAAAAGGCCGTAGGCTGCCCCTCCCAATATGAAAATTAAAACTTCTATATATACGGATTCATTTCCGTCACCGAAAAATTTCTCACTCATAAAATTTATTATGAGTGAGCGGATTTCAAATATACCAGCTAAAGGCTATCTATTATATCGGTAATTTTATCCTTCGCTTCTGCCATGATTTTAGGCACGTCTTTTCCTATTATATCCAGTTCTTCCGCAGAAGCAAAATAAGTTTTTTTAATGCCGAAAAGAGTGCATATACCCTTCATATACTCATATCCGAAATTAAAATCTTTTATCGCGCTGCCGGACGTTGTCACATAGCTTAAGCTTTTGGCTCTGCATTGGCCCTCAGGTATGCCTTCCGGGCTGTATATGAAAGTGAGGCCCGTTACTGAGCAACGCTCTATATATATCTTGAGTTTGGCAGGAAATGCCAAGTCCCAATAAGGCGCTCCTATCAAGATATGGTCTGCTTCTATGATTTGTCTCGCCAAGTCAAACTCTTGGTCTGCAAATTTTTTCTCCCTGGCCAATCTGTCTCTGTTGGCAAGCCTTTCCTTGTTAAGCGGCTGAAGGTCCATATCGTTCAGATTGACTTCTTCCAAAGTCCAGTCCTCATTTTTCTTTGCTTCTTTAAACTTTTCTATATAGTCCCTGCAAAGTTGATAAGTTCTCGAGTCTTCGCCTCTAATACACGCGTTTACAAATAAAAATTTCATTTATATGTCCTTCCTTAGATAGGGTTTAATATATTCTCGCTTCTTCCTCGCCTTTTAATATCCTGAGCGCTCCTGCTGCCAGCGCGCCCATTTCGTCTTCTCCCGGCATTATTACAAAGCTGCCTATATGCGCTGCGTAGCTCTGTATCATTTGACACAGCTTGGATGAATTGGCCAGACCGCCGGTAAGTATGATGGCGTCTATCTTTCCTTGAAGGGCAACAGACATCTGGGCTATGCCTTTGGCTATCTGATAAGCCATGGCCTCATATACTTGTGCTGCTTTTTCATCGCCTTCCTTTATTCTTTGCTCAACCTTGATACAGTCAGTAGTGCCAAGGTATGACATGATGCCGCCCTGACCGCTGATTAGCTTTTCAACCTGCTTTTCCGTATATTTCCCGGAGAAGCAAAGCTTAGTCCAGAGTATCAGAGGTATGCCTCCGGTTCTCTCAGGAGACATCGGTCCGTCATCATAACCGGATACATCTATAACTTTGCCTTGGTGATGTGCGCTTACAGTTATGCCTCCTCCCATGTGGGCTATGATAAGTTCCAAATCCTTGTATTCTTTCCCGATGGATTTTGCATATCTTATGGCCTGAGCCTTGGAGTTGAGCAGGTGGCAGCATCCGTATCTCTCCAGCTCGGCAAGGCCGGAAATCTTTGCGATAGGCATCAGCTCACATCCCATAGTAGAATCGTAAATAAACGATGGAACACCCAGGGGCTCAGCTATCTTATATGCCAATTCAGCGCCCATGCTGGAAGCGTGAGGTGGATTTTCAGGGTTTCTCATAGCCTGGCATAATTCCGGCGTTACTCTGTATCCACCGCCATGGAGACCTATGATCATACCGCCTCTTCCTACTACGGCGTCAAGGTTCTTTATGTCGTACTTTTCTTCTGCCAAAACCTCTCTTATGAGTTTCTCTCTGTAATCCATCTGACCGAAGATGTCGCCCATCTCAGCAAGCTCCGCCGGATCGTGGCTGATATTTTTAGCAAAGAGCTTGTTTTCGCCTCGGAAAACGGCAATTTTAGTGGTAGTTGATCCCGGATTGATTGTTAAAACTTCCATTGCATCGTTCATAACGTTACTCATATTATCATCTCCCTGAGCATTTTTATTTCTTCTCCATAGCCTGCAAGATTTTCCTGCGGTGTTTCCAGCACAAAAGGAAGGCCTTGCAGCTTGGGATGAGTCAAAATTTTCTTGAAAGTATCTTTCCCGATATATCCTTTTCCTATAACTTCGTGTCTGTCTTTATGCGCGCCGCACGGATTTTTGCTGTCATTTATATGAATCGCTTTCAGATACTTCAGGCCTATTATCTTGTCGAATTCATCCAGCACTCCGTCCAGATCGTTTACAATATCATATCCTGCATCGTGGACATGACAAGTATCCATACAAACGCCTATTTTTTCTTGCAAAGCGACCTTGTCGATAATCGCCTTGAGTTCTTCAAAACGGCCTCCGATCTCGCTGCCTTTGCCTGCCATAGTTTCCAGCAGCACTACGGTAGTCTGCTCTTCAGTGATGATATCGTTCAAAGTACGGCTTATCATTTCAATTCCGACTTCAGTGCCCTGCCCGACGTGGCTTCCGGGATGGAAATTATAATAATTGCCCGGAATGTACTCCATGCGCTGTAAGTCGTCTTGCATGGTCATATATGCAAATTCTCTGGTTTTCTGTTCTTTTGAACATGGGTTGAGTGTGTACGGAGCGTGAGCTATTACCTTTCCGAAATTATGCTGTTCTTTCATATTGAGAAACCGCTCAGCATCTTTTTGGTCTATAGCTTTGGCTCTGCCTCCTCTGGGATTCCTCGTGAAAAATTGCAAAGTATCGGCGTTGATGGAAACGGCCTCTTTTGCCATATTTTCAAATCCCTTGGAAGAGGTCAAATGACAACCTAAATAAATCATATTTATTATCTGTCTCCTTATATATTCTCTGATATTTCAGTCTTGTAAAATTCTGCTCTGCTGCTTCGCGTTGGTTGCAACACGGTTAAGCCCGGTGAGCGGTTCAATGAACGCTTTCGCTCGGCAACGCCTACATGATCTGTTGCGTTCATTATACCGCGGTCAAGTCTGCCAAAGCGTTTCAATGAACGCTTCCTCTCGCCTTTGCCGCCTTAGCGGCAAATTATATAATCTATCGCGTTCATTATACCGCGCTCAGGTCTGTCACGGCGGTTCAATGGACGCTTCCTCTTTGCGATACCTACATAATCTATCGCGTTCATTATAACACATAACTCAATCTCAGGCAAAAGAAAAGCCCTATACCTTTTATTTGCATAGGGCTAAACGTGCTCCGTATATTTAAATCACAAATCCGGGATTTATGATTCAGCTATATACGGGTATGGGGTATATAAACGGATTTTACCGAAAAATGTTGTACAAAATTCGGTTTGTCGGGATTTTGTACAACATTTTCTTTTTTATAATAAGGGCTGTTTGAAGGCTTGGCGATATATCAGCTTTTCCAAAGATTATTAGTCCGCAAAATTGGTCGAATATTGCCTTGTTTTGTCGTAAAAGGACAAAACACAGACCATATAATAGATACAGAGTCGCCGGAAGTGCTGCGATCACATGCACAAACCTTCAATATACCCCCTACTTTTTTAAGGCATGTTGTATAATTTTGCGATTACTTCAAAAAAAGACAACATTTAGGAGGTACGAACTATCATGCAGAAATCAATATATCCACCAATGCTCATATAATATAATTTTTCAAATATTCCCATATACTTTGTATCACATTTTCCGGATAAGTATTACAAAGACATTGGTACAGCTCGCTACAGCAAGTTGTAATTTTTCTGTTGCATTGAATAAGTCATACCAGGCAGCGGGCTGGGCAACCCATAA
>UQEW01000090.1 GCA_900540145.1 uncultured Eubacteriales bacterium | reverse complement strand
CCATAAACTCCAATGCAATAGCATAAATGCGAACGAAACGGTAATAAATTAGGAGGCTTTTCATCTGGCTTGACTGTTCTGGTCCTAACCAGAAAAGAATACTGTGACTGAGGTCAGATATTATTTAATATCCGTTTGCTGTAGTTCAGTATCTGTAACATTGATATGTTTTACAATCCAAATTTAAGAAAGGGTAAACGACGAATGTTAAACGATATTCTGTATGACTATAAGGACTTAATGAAAAAAATGGGTAAAGAGTTACAGGCGAAAAGAAGATTAAAAGAAGTTTTACAGGGTCCTCTTTTTGCTGTAATGATGATTATTTATATCCTGTTTGCACTGATATATTATATGGCAAAAAAAGAAAACATAGTGGGAACAATTGTTGTTTATATAATGATAATCGTTATGAGCGCTGTTTTTATGTGGATAAATAAACGACAAATAAAAGATCGCAGAACCGAAACATATGAAAACGAAATAAAACGAAGCGAGCGTCTTGCATGTGTTTTACGAGAAAAGCATAGTATTGTCAGCGAAGAAGATGTAAAAACACTATATATTATGGTTGAAAATATGTTGAATAGTAACACTTTGGGAAAGAAAATCCGAAAAGGGGTGAGTGCAATATTGTCGATTGGCTTTGTCCCTGCGATATTAGTTGTAGTTTCAGTTGCTATTCAAAACATGCACGAGTATTTATATACTATTGTATATTTCATAATAGCGTTTACATGTTTTTCAATAGGGATATGGATGATAATTGTATCTTTTTTTCATGTTTTGAAATATGATAGTTCAAAGGAAAAGCTGAGATATTACCTGAATATTATATTGATAAAACATATGTGTATTTGTGATAAGTAGAGCAATTGATACTTTTGTTTTGGTTTTTTAGTTTGTGGACATGACCTGCCGACCATAATAAGTTGACACGCAAAGTCCTTTGTGGTACGCTGCACTACAAAAGAGGAGATGAATGTATGAGTTTTTCCATAAGGTTGACAGCTGAAGAAAAAGCCCTTGCTGAAAACTATGCGAAACTGCATTCCATGTCCTTTGGAGAAGCGTTCAAAACAGCTTTATTTGAAAAAATAGAGGATGAATACGATATAGCCGTTGCGGACGAAGCATATGATGAGTACATTAAAGACGACAGAAAAACCAGGCTAATCTCCGAACTATGGGAGGAATTGGATATATGATTTACCATGTTGAGACTACTGCCAGATTTGACAGGGAGTTTAGAAAGCTTGATAGATGCATGCAGCACATTTTAGGAGCATGGAACAAAAAAATCTGGAAGGCTGTTCTGATCCAAAGCAGCATGGGAAAGGATTAAAGTCAAACGGGAGCGGACAGTGGATATACAGAATAGGCGATTATCGCATCATTTGTAAGATACAGGATGAGAAGCTGATAATCCTTGCATTGATTGTCGGACACAGAAAAAGATAATGGAGGCCAGACCATGGAGGACAATGGTATAAAAAAGGGCTTCTTGTACAGATACAAAAAATAGCAGAAAACACGGAGTGGAAAAGGTGATCTTGTTTGGCTCAAGAACAAGAGGAGATCATAATAAGACCAGCGATATAGATCTTGCCGTTTCGGGAGGAAACACCGCAAAGTTTGCAGTGGATATAGAAGAAGAAACTGATCAATCAGGAAGGCGGATAAGGTATTATATGAAAAAGTATGATAATTTTTGTGCTGCTTTTGAAAACCTAAAAGAGATATATAATTACGATGAACCTTATGATACGGTTATTTTAACCGGCTTGGTCGGACTGTATGAAATATGTTTTGAACAATCGTGGAAAATGATGAAAGAAATTTTGGCTTCTCATGGATATGAGGCGTCAGCTACCGGTTCTCCAAAGACTATTCTGAAAACAGCTTTCAAGGCAGGTATGATAGACGATGAAAACCTTTGGCTGGAAGCTCTGGAAGCCAGGACCAATGTGTCGCATGCGTATAACAGAGAAATTGCAAATTATATTGTAAAGCAAGCTAAAGACAAGTTTTACAATATGTTTATGGCCTTGAAAAACCAAGCGGACAAGTGGATGTTATAATAATGGTGTTATGATTATTTTCTGATTGTTTGTTGATTTGACAGTAAAAATGGAGGCTACGGGAAATGATAATCCCAGCGCCAAGTCGTCCTCGCAAGAGGCGTGAGTAGAAATTATTTTTGATTGGTATGCATCAGTGTCCAATCACAACCACCAGTTAAACTTGTGGTATGTGGTGACCCTAAAAGGATCCTTTGCTTGTGACATCTCAAGACGCATTGAAGTTTCCCCCAACCGTATGGGCCTCTTCGACTGCGCCTTAAGGCGCTTTCTTTTTGTCTAATTGTTTTTGCTGCCCGTGAACGGGTCTATGTACTCTTTTATACTTATTTGATCATTTGCTATATCCTCTTGAAGCTGATTCTTTATATACTCCTCTATCGCTTTTTTTGTTACGCCCTACTGTATCAACATAATAACATCGACACCAGAAATGCCTGTTTCCATATCTATATTTCAGATTCGCATATTTGTCGAAGATTATCAATGCGCTCTTCCCTTTGAGATACCCTACAACCTGTGATACACTATATTTCGGAGGTATGCTTACCAGCATATGGATATGGTCGAGACACAATTCTGTTTCGATTATTTCTATTCCCTTTTGTTCACATAGTTTCTTAACATTTTCCCTGTATCTACTTTAATTTTTCCATATATTTCTTTTCTTTGATATTTTGGATAAAAGGTAAGTGGTAGCAATAAATACAATTGAAAAATATTGGAAGTGATGATAAGATTTAAAGCATAGGCTTAAGGGAAATGTTTGCACAAAAAGTATAAGACTCGTAAAGGGCATGACAATATGGACATAGAAAAAACAATAATTCTTGTTAAGGACGAGGATAAAACGGAAACGGTTGACGCTGTTTCCGTTGATACCGCCAGCCGAAAAACACAAGTAACATATACTGGCGGACGGTCCTATTCTTATAACTCGGCGAACGTGCTGGTTCTGGAAAATCCCAAAAGCATAGACCTGAATGGAAGGGTGGTTTATGTAAATGGGATGCCCGTTTATGAACCTCGGCTCATACTCGATTTTAAAAACCGCATACGAATTATTCAAAAAAACGGCACTGTGCAAACAGTAAAGCCTGAAGAGCTATCGCTTGTGGAAAACGGCGCCTCTGATAAAAATGTTCAGCGAATCTTGGCATATCTGCGTGAGATTGCAAGGTACACAGCAAACGATCCGGCGGAAGAAGCATTTTTAAAGCAGGAGATGGATCAGCTAACATTCGTTCATCCGGAAAGCGTGTTAGGACGGTATTTGCATCGTCAGCCCGTTGAAAATAGAATGCCGTCCATGGACAGCATTATTTTTCCGTTCCGTTTTAATCTCAGCCAGAAGGCTGCGCTTGAAAATGCTCTTACCCATTCCATGTCTGTGATCGAGGGACCGCCAGGTACAGGAAAAACACAAACGATTTTAAATATCCTAGCGAACCTTGTGGCTATTCATGGGAAAAGTGTAGCAGTGGTTTCCAATAACAACGAGGCGGTCAAGAATGTTATTGAGAAAATGACGAAGAGGGGGTATGGTTTTCTCACGGCGTTGCTTGGGAAACAGAAGAATCAAGATGCTTTCTTCGTCGATCCGCCGGTAGTCCAGGTGGATGATTGGAACTGCCCAGAAGAGAAGGAAGAACTTGTCCAAATGATTGAGAGCCTGAATGTGCGGCTAAATACCCTGTTGAAGATCGATAGAAAAAGGGCGAAGCTGAAACAGGAGTTGCAGGCATGGCAATTGGAGCAGAAGTATTTCAACGAGTATTACAGCTGTCAGGATGTGGTTGAAATTAAAAAGCTTCCCCTGCTAAGGGCAAATTCGGACCGGATTATTTCCTTCCTTGCGGAAACCTCTCTGGCGAAAGAACGCGGGTACACGGAAAAGCTGATGTATAAGCTGAGAATGTTCATAAAATACAGAGGTGCTTTCCGAAAGCTACAGCAGCAGAAGGCTTCTGTATTGCTGTTGCTTGAACGAGCATTTTACCAAAAGCAAATTCAAAAACTGGAGAATGATGTTGCATCTTTGGAAGGTCAGTTGAACGGTGCATCGTTTGATGCGCTGCTGGAACAGCATCAACAGGTTTCCGAAAAACTGTTTCGCAAGTGTCTTTATCAAAGCCATGGCGAACAAACTGATGGTGGCTTTACAAAAAAGAACTTTAAGGTAAGATTCCAGCAGTTTATTGATGCCTATCCCATTATTCTCAGCACGACGCATGCTTTACGCCGTTCCATTCCACAGAACTACTTGCTTGATTATGTCATTATCGATGAAGCGTCACAGGTGGACTTGATTACCGGCGTACTGGCCTTTTCCTGCTGCCGCAATGTCATTGTGGTGGGCGACACAAAACAGCTCCCTCAGATAACTGATCAAAAAATTCAACCTCGGTTGAAAAATATTCCGCCGGAACCTGTATACGACTATTTTAACCACAGCATCCTGTCCTCTATCATCGAGTTATATGGCGATCATCTGCCCCGCGTGGTTCTCCGGGAACATTACCGCTGTCACCCTCAAATTATCGAATTCTGCAATCAAAAATACTATGACGGCAAGCTGATTCCTTATACCAACCCGGATTTGTCACATACCCCGCTTGTACTGTATAAAACGGTGGAGGGAAACCATATGCGCAAAGTTACACATGGAGAAAAACAAGGAACCTATAATCAGCGGGAACTGGATGTAACGGTTGAAGAGATTTTGCAAAATCCTGATCTCGCAACCGAGAATAGCCAAATCGGCTTTGTAACGCCGTATCGTAAGCAGGCGAATGTTGCCAGCAGCCTGATGCCGGACGGGATTGAAAGTGATACGGTCCACAAGTATCAGGGACGAGAAAAAGACTTGATGATATTGTCCACCGTATTGGATGGTTCATGGCAGGGCCAGCGAGGGCTGGAATTCGTAGACGATCCCCATATGGTAAACGTAGCCGTATCACGTGCTATCAAGCAATTCGTTTTGGTTACGGACAATGATTTGTTTTATAAAAAGGGAAAGAACATCGGTGATCTGATTCGTTATATGCAGTACAGTACGCTCGATGAAAATGTCATCGAAAGTCAGGTGGTATCGGTTTTCGACTTGTTTTATAGGCAGTATTCCAAAAAACTGCTCCCTATGAAAGCCAAGATGGACCCGGCGGCACGGTATCAATCAGAAGAGGCGCTCCGTGTGCTGTTGGAGGAAATCCTCACACAGCCGCAGTATAATCGTTTTAGTTACGTGCAGGGGATGCTGCTACGTAACCTCTTAAATACCGTGGAAAATCTCAGTGACGAAGAATTGGCTTACATCAACAACCGCGCTTCTTTGGATTTTGTTGTATATTATAAGCAGGATAAGTCTTGCAAATTGGTGGTAGAAGTGGATGGCTTTGCTTTCCATGAAAACAGACCGGAGCAGCTTCGGCGCGATGCGCTCAAAGACTCCATTCTGAAAAAATATGAAATTCCTTTTTTGCGGCTTGCTACCAATGGCAGCAGAGAACGGGAGCGGATTCTTCAGGCTTTGGAGTAAGCACTGCCTGCTTTCAAACATTGACTTCCACCCAGGGTAGCCACTTTTGAATTGCCGTGTAGTTAAACTCATACTCTGCGACCTCTTCCACGTACGCCAGCAGCTCGGTAGGACAATCGGGATTGTACTCGTCCGACTATGGCTTCCTTTGTGTGGATTCCACACTCTGATCCGCACCCATTCCGTCTGCTGATTATCTGTGGAGCATCACGCTTCGCATTACATTATTTTAAGATAAGATACATATTTCAGCTTTAGCGATAACGGCTTGGCATTAAGAGAAATGATAACAATAAAACGTATGAAAAAACTGAAAAAAGGATTTGAGGAAGAGCCTGAAATGTGATTGACCATCGAACAAATGTTCGATACAACAGAGCAAAGAAAAGAAAAATCCATAAGATAAAAAGCCGAGAGGCTCTTTATACCAAAGGGCCGTCGCTTGGCGGTTTGCTCACTTCCCCGGAAGGGAGGTGATAGGTTATGAATTACATAACCGTAAGTGACTTGTTCACTTTCTCGTTATTAGTTGTAGCTATTATCACTCTTTGCAAGAAGAATGATAAGTAAAATAAAACCGCCAAACTAAAGCAGTTTGACGGTTTTTCTAAAACATTCGTTTTGGATCAAGCCGCCCTGTGAAAGCGGTGGCCCGTTTATTAACTAAAATATACCACCGTTTAGAAATTATGTCAAGAAAGTGGTGTAAAATATGAGAAAGAAGATATATATACTGGTGTTTGCCCTGATTTGTATACTCTC
>UQEW01000089.1 GCA_900540145.1 uncultured Eubacteriales bacterium | reverse complement strand
CTACCGGGCGGATTCGGGACTTTCACCCGTTAGAAACGTGCGCCGCCAGGCGCACTAGAAAAAGCCGCCACTTCAAAAATTGAAAGTGACGGCCTTTTCTTATCCCGGAATGAAATTCCCCGGAAACGCAAAAAGCGCCCAGTAGAAAATACTGAGCGCTTGGCGATTAGATTTATTCTCTTTTGTTCAAATTAGGTCAAATTCAGACAAACCGTTTTCACGAAAAAGGTCTCTTGGAGATGTATAAATAAACATCCCCTTGGCATCCCAAAATCGCGTCTCGGTTGTCCTATTTTTTAACCCATAAGCCCTCTTTTTGGGGTGGTTGTCCACCATTTAACCCATAGAAAACGGGTTAAAAGAGGCTTCGTTCTGTCAAATTGCGTCAAACCATTTGAAAAGGAAAAACCCCGGAAACCGCGTAGTTCCGGGGTTTTTGACCACTTTTGATAAAGTTTAGCGCTTGCTGAACTGCGGAGCGCGACGGGCAGCCTTGAGGCCGTTTTTCATAGCCTCGTCTTTATCAACAGTAAAATGTATTTCCGGCTCTGTTTCTTCAAGGCCATTGTCTACTGCCTTGATTCCTTCTACCGTCTCTAACTTTTCTCCAATCTGCTTGGCAGCCAGCTGAAGAGCGTCTGTATCGTTGCTGTAAATTTCTATTCCTACACCTGTTCCGCCTAAAGCTGAAGTGTACGATGAAATCGAAGACGCGCTGATCATATCCACAGTACAGTCTAAATCCTTACACTTAGCTTCTATGTCATTGCAGATTTCCTCACCGCTCCTATCCGAATCCTCATCCACCAGCACATACAGGCTTACAGTCGTTGCAGAAGTCTCTCCTGTAAGCATGTTTGTTGAAGAAAGCATGCCTGCAGCAGTATCTACTCCCTCCACTTCTTCCATAGCAGCAAGCACTGCATCAGCAGTATTCTTAGTGTCCTCCAGCTGCGCTTCTTCGTCGTTCATCGTCATAATACCTGAAAGCTGCGGTGTGGCCATATCAGGAATAAAGATAAAGCCCTTCGCCAGAGAAGCAACTACGCTGAATACCAAAAGACCCAGAGCCGCTATAAGGACCAGCGCTTTATGACGCAGGTTCCATGCCAAAAGCCGCATATATCCTCTTCTGAAAGCAGTAAACTTATGACCCTCCGGCTTCATTTCTTTTTTGAACATCATAGATGACATGGCAGGAACTAAAGTGAGGGCTATTATCAAGCTGGCAAGCAGTGAATAGGTTATGGTCAAAGCCATATCCGTAAACAGTTGTCTCGTTATTCCCTGTACAAACACTATCGGTGCAAACACGCATATAGTGGTCAACGTTGACGATGTGATCGCCGCCGCCACTTGTTTTGCTCCTGCAACAGCCGCCTTCTTTGCAGGAACTCCCATTCGTCTAAGTCTAAATGTGTTTTCAATTACCACTATAGAGTTGTCTACCAGCATTCCGACAGCGATGGCAAGACCTGATAATGAAATCATATTTAGGGTTACGCCGGAAAAATACATCAGCGCCAATGCGAACATTATGCTTATAGGAATGGAAAGCAGCGTTATTAAGGTAGGTTTAATATCTCTTAAAAACAAGAACAATATTATCACCGCAAAAAGAGCTCCCCACCCGAGGCTTTGTCCGATGGAATCTATTATGAGATAGATGTATTGGCCTTGGTCCATCAGAGTGGTAAAAGTCAGGCCTTCGTATTCTGCTGATAGTTCTTCAAAACGTTCACTGATATTGTCGGAAACTGTCGCAGTAGGATAGTTGGACTGTCTGGAGAAAGTTAAAAGCACACCTGGATGGCCGTTTATGCTGGCGTACACAGCGTCGCTGTTATCAGCAATAAATACGTCTGCCACATCTCCCAGGCGAACGTCTCCAAGCCCTTCAACATTGAACAAGAGCTGATTTTCAATATCTTCCATGGTCGTAAATTCATCACCTACGCTGACAAGATATCTGGCGCCATCTTCTTGTACATATCCGGCCGGCATAGAAAAGTTCTGTCCCTGCAACACGCCTGAAACCATCTCCATCGTTATCATGGAAGAAAGGTCCGCCTGCTTCAGCGCTTCATTCCCTGCGGAATTCAGCTGAGCCATGGCGCTGTTCAAACTGCTCTTTTGACTGGCCAGCTGGCTGCTGGCGGAATCCAGTTGAGCGTAGGCTTCATCCAGAGAATCCTGGGCTGTATATGTACCTCTTTCTGCTTGCTGATATGCAAGCTTAAGTCTTTCAACTTGCTCATTGGCTGTTTGGCTGTCTATCATCATCGCTGCCAGCTCAGAAGACACATCGCTGAGCTGCCGCTGAAGGTCCTCATTGGCAGGGTCAAATTGAATCTGGGCCTCAAGGGCGGCCTTCTGATATTCCATGACGCTTATCTGCGTTGCCAAAGAGCTGGCCTGCGCCACAGCAGCATCCAGCTCAGCGCTTATGGACGCCAATTCATCATAAGTATTCTCTTTAGTAGCGTCCAATTGATTTCTCGCCTCTGCCAGCTCTGCCTCAGCCTTTTTAATTTCGTTCATCCCTGTGTTTATCTTAGATTTGGCTTGGGCAAGAGAACTGTTGGCCTGATTTAACAGCTTAGTATTCAACTCTTCTATCTTATCTTCATTGATAGAAACATTTATCTTCGATTCTATAAGGCCTCCTGTGCTGACGCTGGCCACCCCTGTCGTACCTTGCAGCTGTTCCGTCAGCGTATCTTTTACAAAGGAAGATAGTTCTTCCACATCGTATCCTTCTCTGTCTACTGCTGCTATCCTTATAGGCATCATATTGGGATTTATCTTCATTATATATGGAGAACTGATAGATTCATCCCAAGAGCCTTCAACCAGGTCTACGCTTTGGAGTATGTTGACTATGGCCGTATCCATGCTGGTATCCTGCTCAAATTCCAGTACTACCATGGAATAATTGGCTCCCGATATGGATTGTATATTTTCAAGATTTTCAGTGGTAGCAAGGCCTTGTTCCAAAGGTTTGGTTACAGTCTCTTCTACTTCCTCAGGCGTAGCGCCCGGATATGTTGTCATCACTACCACGTAAGGCAAATCTATGCTGGGAAGGAGGTCCGGCGTCATGCCTAGGACGGACACTATACCTAATGCTACTATTATTACGACTACTACAAAAACTGTCATAGGTTTCTTGACACTGAACTTTGGCATTATCTTTTCCTCCAATTATAGCCGATGTAATCTTTTTGCGTTCATTATACCGCAATCAAGTCTGTCCAGGCGGTTCAATGAACGCTTCCGCTGACTCTGCCGCCAAAGCGACATATAGCGGCAGATAATATGATATTTGCGTTCATTATAACACAAAATATAATACAATACTATTTTATTATAATGGGTTTGGGGGTATAATAAACACTAAGACCCAAGGTATATGAAAACACAAGAATAAGACATTTTTGGAGGTACTAAAATGATAACTACAGTAACAAAAGAAAATTTTGATAAAGAAATTACAGAAGCAAAGGAAACCGTTCTTGTAGACTTTTGGGCCGCCTGGTGCATGCCATGTAAGATGCTTTCTCCTACAATAGACCAGGTGGCAGAAGAGCGCAGCGATGTAAAAGTTTGCAAGATAAATATTGATGAAGAGCAAGAACTGGCTATACGTTTCGGCATAATGAGCATTCCGACGGTAATGGTTTTCAAAAATGGCGAAGCGACTGCCAAATCCATCGGTCTGGTTTCAAAAGAAGATATACTTAAGCTTCTTTAGTTTTTATCTTCAAAAAATCAATTACGCTCAAAACTGTGGGAGAGAGTTATGAGAATACTTTTAGCAGAAGATCAAAAAGATTTAAATAAAATTATAAACAAGCGCCTATCTGCCGAAGGGTTTTCAGTAGACAGCTGCTTTGACGGAGATGAAGTCGGCGATTTTACTTCTGCAGCCAAATATGACTGCATTGTCTTAGACATAATGATGCCCAAAAAAGATGGTCTCACAGTCCTGAGAGAAATGCGCAGCCGCGGCGATACGACACCTATACTGTTTCTAACTGCAAAAGATACGATACAGGACAAGGTTACAGGATTAGATATGGGGGCGGACGATTATTTGGTCAAACCTTTTGCTTTTGAGGAACTGATAGCCAGAATAAGAGCCATTACTCGCAAAGCTTCAGGCAACGCATCAAATATTTTCCAGCTGGCCGACTTGACGTTGGACGTTTCTGCACGCAGCGTCACCAGGGCAGGAAAAAACATTACCCTTTCTGCCAAGGAATTCGCCTTGTTGGAATATATGATGCACAATAAAGGAATAGTTCTTACCAGGGAAATGATTGAAAACAATCTTTGGAATTACGACTATTCCGGCGGAACCAATGCAGTAGATGTATATATAAGGTATTTACGTAAAAAAATTGACGATGAATTTGACAAAAAATTGATTCACACTGTCAGAGGAATCGGCTATGTTCTAAGAGAAGAGTAATTACAAAAAGAAAGAATTGATGAAAAAGCTATCTATAAAAAAGAAAATAATGATATGGTTTACAGTTGCCCTGCTTATTTTAGCCCTCGGAACAAGCGCTTTTACCATGTACATAAGCAGAAATGTGCTAAACCAGTCTATTCAGGAGCGACTTATTAATCTTGTAAGCTCCAATGCTGAGGAAATTGAATTTTACAACAGCTTAGATGGTCGTGAAAGAGAAGTATCGGACTTCTTTCTTTCATACAAAGGCGGAGTCCTTGAAATTGATGATGATTTTTGCGACTACATTGATGGTATTTGCACTGCTCTTGTAGATTCCGATAACAACCTTCTATATGGCGAAATGCCTTTCAGCTTATCTGACGATGAAGCTTTTGCTTTTACTTCAGTAGGCACCACCACATATAAAGGTGAAAGGTATTATATATATGAAAAAAAGTTAAATGGTGACAACTTGGATGGTCTATGGCTGCGCGGCTTTGTTTCAGAGCACGAAACCACCCACATACTTTACAATGTCGCACGTATGTCTCTTTGGATAGTGCCTCTGTTTGCCATTGCCGCACTGGTTGGAGGATATGCTATCACTCGCCGTTCTTTCCTTCCTGTGGAAAAAATCAACCAGGCTGCCAGCGATATCTCCAAGTCCGGTGATTTGACAAAGCGTATAGATATAGGCGAAGGAAAAGATGAGATTCATCAGCTGGCTGATAATTTTAACCGCATGTTTGAAAAATTGGAGACCAATTTTAACGCAGAAAAGCAATTTACGTCTGACGCTTCCCACGAAATGAGAACGCCGATTTCTGTCATTCAGGCACAATGTGAATATGCGTTGGATTTTGCCCAGTCAGAAGAAGAATATAAAGAAGCTTTAGAAGTTATAAAAAGGCAAAGCATGAACATCAGCTCCCTGCTTTCGCAGCTGCTGTTCTTTACCAGGCTGGAGCAAGGCACCGAAAAGTACCTGCTTGAAAATTTGGATTTCAGCCAGCTGGTTCGCTCTATGTGTGATGACAGGATGATTCTCCTTTCATCATCGCAAGAACTTATAACGGAAATTGAGGATAATGTTTCTATTCTCGGAAACAGCGGTCTGCTTTCAAGACTTTTGAGTAACCTTTTAGATAACGCATATAAATACAGCGGCGACAACGCTGTAGTCAAGGTAGAGTTAAAAGATAAAGGCGACCTTGTGGAGCTCAAGGTTTCTGACAACGGAATCGGTATTTCCCCGGAAAACTTAAACAAGATATGGAACCGTTTTTATCGAGAAGACTCTTCCAGAAACAGTGAAAACAGTTTCGGTCTGGGGCTTGCCATGGTAAAAGAGATTGCGGATTTTCACGGAGGGCGGTTAAACGTATCCAGTATCCAAGGCAGCGGAAGCACATTTATCTTTTCCATGCCAAAATAATGTGGTTTTCTTCATTTAAAAAAAATTTTAAAAAAAGTTTTTGATTTTAATCTTCTTTTAATCTTTACAACTCATAATAAGGGCATAAAAGAAAAAGAGACTTACATCAAATATAGAAAGTCCATAGGAGGTATAAAAATGAAGAGTATAAAATCCATGTTATCATCACCAAAAAGAATTGCGTTATTCGCAGTATGTGCAGTGCTAATAATAGCAGTAATCGCTTTTTCTGTATTGTATGCCATAGGGTCTATAGCTAACAATCAGGGAATCGGTCTTGAGAGAGCCACTAACGTTGCTTTGCAGAATGCAGGTTATACTGAATCAGAAGTTACAGGGTTGAGAGGTCATTATGACCGTGACGACAACTTAAAAATCTACGAAATAGAATTCTATGCAGATGGATTTGAATATGACTACAAAGTAGCTGCCGAAGACGGAACGATCCTCGAAGCTAATCGTGAGCTGACTAATCAGATAAACGGAGGAACAACCGGACAAAACTCTTCTCAGGGCATTACATCAGAAAACAATCAGCAATCCGGCAATAGCTCAAACAATCAATCCGACAGCAGTTCTCAAACACAAAACAATCAGTCTGACAACAGCTCTCAATATATAGGTACTGAGAAGGCAAAGCAAATCGCTCTGAACCACGCAGGAGTGTCTTCTTCATCAGCTACATTTACAAAAACAAAGCTGGACAGAGATGATGGCATATATGTATACGAGATAGAATTCATCTCCGGCGAAATTGATTACGATTATGAAATAAATGCTACCACAGGCAATGTCATAAGCTTTGATACAGAAAGCATATATGACTAACATAAAAAAGCTGTAGATAAACCCCGGACAGATTGTGGGATCGTCCGGGGTTTTCTTGGTTGCCTGTATATTCTTCATGTATCGCGTAATGTATAGCGTAATGAGGTATCATTCTTGTCATAGAGCCTTGCT
>UQEW01000088.1 GCA_900540145.1 uncultured Eubacteriales bacterium | reverse complement strand
TTTTTGAGGAATTACCCACCCCTCAAAATTCCATTTTATGGAAATCCGATGACAAAATTTCAAAAATAAACAAATTTTGTCAGCGCCGGACCACCAGCTTCTTCTCACGCCTACAACGTATCACGCCCTGCAACGTACGAAAAGAAAAAGAAAAAGTAAAAGAAAAACCGGACATTCATACAATCTATCCGGGGTTTTTCTACGGTCTGAGCGAGACTGTCGCTATATTTGGCACAGATATGAAACATTTAGCCCTTATGAAGGCGTTTCCAGATTTACATCAGTATTCCCCAACTCATCTATAGTTATGTTGAGAACATTGAGGATGGCGTCATAGCACGAAGCGGTTTCTGTAGGATTGCCAATATCGGAATTTTTCAACAGTTCTAATGTTTTGAACTTGAGCTGCAACTTTTCTTCTTCGTCTATTCCCAGCTCTTGACTATAAGCGGAATCATCAGAATCTACCAAACATAAAGGCGGAAATACGACGCACCACCAATTTTGGCCTTTACCTTCGCCGAGAGTTATGGTGAGAGCCTCATAGTTGCCTTCAGGGAAATATAAATCGTCGTAATATTTTGCAGGTATATGTTTTATGCCTATGCTGGAACGAGCCTCATAGTCAAATCCTTTGGCGTCTATGACCTCTTGCGCCCACTGCTGTATCTGCGGAAGATTGTTCTTAATATATTCTCGCATTATGTCCGACTGGGATACTTCCTCACCGGAAACGGCAGCTTGGCTTTCCGCTTGACTTATGGCATTGGCAATTTGATTCTGAACTTTCGCTAAAACATAATTCCTTACTGCCAGCTTTAGCTCCTGGTCTTCATCGGAGTCACTGTTGGCGATTACGTGAAACCGCATTATACCGGGATGCTGATTTATCATACCGTCAGAACCTATGAGCCCTTCTTCTGCTTCTGCATACGATTGGGCTTTATATATCAGAGGAAGGGCTACGAGAGCGGTAATCATCAGCGCGATAAGAATTTTTTCAAACTTTTTGTTTTGAGCTTTTTTATATTCAAACTTATTATCCATAATTTACCTCCTGACAAGAGGATTATGGACAATAATAAGAAAAATATGCATTTATGCTATAATTTAAAATTTTATTTTACAATTAAAAGCTTTTGCCCTGAAATCAAAGTATCATCTTCTAAAAGATTTGTCTGCTTTATGGAATCTATAGAAGTTTTAAATTTCTTAGCTATGTACCAAAGAGTATCCGTTTTTTTGCAAACATAGATGACCATAGGCAGCGGCTGATTGCATGAAGCTCCCTCTTCGAAAGCAGGATTGGTCAAGACCCTGAAAGGTGTAGGCCTCATAACTTCGCCGCATACCAATATTGTAGCGTTGAATTCCAGTTGTTTGCTGTTTATCTTTTCTGCCCAAAGATCTTTTATGTATATTTTATGGCAGACTACTTCATTGCCGATAAGCTGAGGCATAGTGGTCACTACTCTAAATGGAATTTCTTCTTTTATAGTGAAGATTATATCGGCTTCTCCTGATGCAAGGCATATTATTTTCGCAAGAAGCTGTCCCTCAGTAATTATCTTGCCTTGCTCTACCCGGCTTTCTGCACTTACTATGTCAGCAGAAGAATACAGTATTCTTTCGATCTCGTGGCCGCAGCTTTCCAGAGAAAGGATTTCTCGCACTGAAGATTCGCTGGCCATGGTGCCGGTGAGAGTTCGGCTGTTTTCCTCAAGAAAATCACAGACGAAGTCTTTCTGCTTGTGATACCCGTCAACGATGATTTCTTTTTCTGTATTCTTGTAAATTTCAACGTAAGTCAGAAGATCTCCTTCAAGACGAAATATGTCTTTGCCGTCTTCATCTTGAGTCAATTTGACTTTTAAATCATGGTCGTTAAAGAAAACATCGCAGCCACTCCACTGACCGCTCTGCTGAACAGGTATGAACTGAGTAAACTCAACTCTTTCTTGCATCTGATGAATGCAGGAAGCCGGATGAGAGCCTTCTTCGCTCTGATAAACAGAAAAAAGAATGTTAACATAGACGAATCCGTTTACAACAACCTTATCGCCGGTGGACTGTTTATAGTTTTCTATGATGGATAAATCCTGCTTAAGGATGTTTTCGGGGCAAAGGTCATCTTTTGGAAAGAAATCTTCTTTTATAGCCAGATTATCTTTTTTTCGCAGTGCAATGCTGGAAATTTCTACTGTCTCTTTGAGCATTTGAATTTCCTCATCAACAAGGCCCTCAAAAATATCTACTTTCTTGTCTATGTATTCTCTTGCGGTTATTGCCAGGGATATTTTAACTCTGAACTTTCTTTCGTTTATGACCATATAGTCGATTTTTTCTATGGAGCATTCCAGAATCATAGTTGCTCCGGCTGACAAAGAAGTATGCCATTGCTCCTTAAAGGATACTCTTGTCTGAATAGGAATTATCGGGCAGTTGCCCTCCTGCCGCTCAGGAAGATACAGAGTCTGAAGATGGATTTCCCCTGAAAGGCTGATGTAGTCATCGTTTTTGACGACTTGCTCCACTTCCCTGCTGGAAAGGTAGCTTTTTCCGTCAATTAAGAGGATTTCCTTTAGGTCAGGCTTAGTGTCCGGCACAAGAATATCTTCCTCTACTGTTATGGTTGTTTTCGGCTTTTCTCTTATGTTGGTGACTTGAACAGGTGAATAAATAGCCCCTTTAGTTATGGGGACTACAGTTCGCTCCTCAATTTCCTTGGCAGGAACAAGAGCGTAATCCGGAATATCGTTTTCGTATGTCATAGTTTTCCCCTTTCCAAACTTGGTATTGGTACAAATGTATTCAAATTTGAGGGGATTTATGATTCTGATAAAGTGAATATTAACCGCCTAACAGGTTAAAAGTTCCAGAAGTTTATCTAAAATTATATGCGCAGCTTCTTCTTTATCCATCATAGGGAGTTCTTCTACAAGTTTTTCAGTTATGATGGTTACGATATTAGTGTCTGTTCCAAAGCCTGAGCCAGAGACCTTCAGCGAATTGGCGCATATCATATCGCAATTTTTAGAAATCAATTTTTTCTGAGAATTTGCCAGCAGATTTTCTGTTTCCATGGAAAAACCGCAAATAAGCTGTCCTGCTTTCTTATGCTCGCCAAGAAAACTGAGAATATCACGAGTGCGCTTAAGAGGAATAGACATATCGCCTTCGGTTTTTTTTATTTTATTATCCGCAATAGTCACGGGAGTATAATCTGCCACTGCAGCGGCCTTTACAATGATGTCCTGCTCGCCGCTAATCGATGTGACAGCTTCGAACATTTCGGCGGCGCTGGTGACAGGAATGCGCTTAACAAACATAGGAGCTTCTGTTTCAAGATGCCCATGAACAAGAGTTACTTCTGCACCCCTTAACATGGCGGCATTGGCTATGGCACATCCCATCTTGCCGCTGGAGTGGTTAGTTATGAAGCGCACAGGATCTATGGATTCCCTGGTGGCGCCTGCTGTAACAAGAATCTTTTTTCCTGCTAAATCTTTTTTGCAGGCAATTTCTTTTAAAATATATTGCAGGAGCACTTTTTCATCAGGCATTCTGCCGTCTCCGCTGTCTCCGTTGGCCAGCATTCCTGAATCAGGCGGTATTATTTCATAGCCGAATCTTATGAGCTTGTCCATGTTGTCCTGGACTATCGGATTGTGGAACATATTGTGGTTCATTGCCGGTGAGATTATCTTTTTACATGGACAGGCCATAACTGTGGTGGTGAGCATATCATCAGCGATGCCATTTGCGATTTTCCCAATGACATTGGCCGAAGCGGGAGCAATCATCACCACATCAGCTTTTTTAGCTAAGGCCACGTGTTCAACACTGTATTGAAAATTCCTGTCAAATGTGTCTATGAGACATTTATTTGATGTAAGCGATTCGAAGGTTATGGGATTTATAAAATTTGTAGCGTTTCGTGTCATCAAGACTTGAACATCACATCCAAGTTTTTTAAGCATTCGCGCAAGATTAGGTATTTTATATGCGGCGACGCTTCCTGATACTGCCAAAACTACGGTTTTTCCTGTTAACATATGTGGTTCCTCCTGATTTGGGATTTCACTTAACAGTATAACATAAATTTTAATCGACCCATAGGTTTTTTGAAGGTGCAGGAACTAGGTGCAGGAACTAGACAAAAGAATGGAGCATGCAGCAAATTCGAAAGCTGGCATAGAGGCTTGAAAAAAACAGTGCATCAAATTTGACGGCGTGGTATAATGTACGCGTATGATTACACGGCTTGGCTGTGAAAATTAATATAATAAGAGGAACGAAAGATGATTTTAGCAATAGATATAGGAAATACTAATATTGTCATGGGAGCTTTTGAAGGCGAAGAAATAATTTTTAGAGAAAGGATGGCAAGCAGTCAAAAAACTACTGATTTAGAGTATGCCGTAATTATAAGAACCGCTCTTGAGATGAACAAAATTACAACTGAAATGATTACGGGCGCAGTGATGTCTTCAGTGGTGCCATCCATAACCAATACTTTTAAAAGGGCTGTTGAAAAACTTACAGATGCCAAGATTATAGTTGTAGGCCCCGGTGTCAAGACCGGGCTGAAGATACTTATTGACGACCCGGCTCAATTAGGCAGCGATTTGGTGGTAGATGCGGTTGCAGGAGTGGCAGAATACCCGACACCTCAGATAATAATCGATATGGGTACAGCTACAACATTTTCGGTGATCAGCAGTGAAGGCAGTTACTTGGGAGGCGTAATAAGCACAGGAATGGCGGTTTCGGCGGAGGCCTTGTTCAATAGGACTTCTCAGCTGCCTAGAATAAGTTTTGACAAACCTAAGAAAGTAATAGGAAAAAATACAGTTGATTGTATGAAAAGCGGCATAATGTACTCAACGGCGTGCAGCATAGACGGAATGATTGAAAAACTGGAAGAAGAGCTGGGTGAAAAGTGTACAGTAATAGCTACAGGAGGTCTGGCAGGAGTGGTCACTCCGCTGTGTAAACGAAAAATAATTCTTGATGATGATTTAATGCTCAAAGGATTGGCTTTGATATATAGCAGAAACTGCAAAGGAGAAAAGGGAGAAAACATATGACAAGCATAATCATTTATCTTGCTATCAGTATGCTTTTCGGCATCATTTCTTGCTTTTTCGGCAGAAAGTTGTATTTCCCCATAATGATGCTGACCGTCTTTATTGCTGTTGTATCTATTTCATTCTCTTTATTTGATTTTACAGCAGAAGTCGTGGCAATTACTTGCATTGTAGGAATTATCGCGGCATTGCTGGCAAAATTTATATACAAGCTGGGCGTTTTCCTTATGGGATGCCTGCTTGGAGCGAGCTTTGGAAATTATCTTCCCTTGCTGCTCCCTCAGCTAAATGAAGAGTATTATAATTATATAGTCATCATTGTAGCTTTAATTATAGGCTTTTTTGCACTAAAGTGGTGTGACGTTCTCATCATGGCTTCTACTGCTTACAATGGCGCCAGAATTATGGCTGCGCCACTGCTTTTCATAGTTACTGAATTTAACAGGCTGGAAAGCTATGTACTGGCGGGTAACGGCAATTCATCGGTCCTATATTTAGGTCAATACCTTAATGGAGATTTTTCTACACAAAACGCTAATACGCTGATGATATTGACGATAATCATCGGTGTTATCGGATTCATCTGTCAATTCAAGGCTGACAAAAAGCGTTAAAACAAAAGTTTTGTGCCAGCCGTCTCAAAAGAAAAACTCTATGCTATCTGATAAGATTTGCATAGAGTTTTATTTTTTAATATTTTATATTTACCGTATTGGCGCTTTAGTCTGCAACATATGGAAGAAGTGCAACGATTCTTGCTCTCTTGATAGCAGTAGTCACTTCTCTCTGGTGCATAGCGCAAGTGCCTGTAATTCTCTTAGGTAAGATTTTGCCTCTTTCGGTTACATATTTTTTAAGTTTTTCAACATCTTTGTAATCGATGGTTTCTGTCTTGTCAGCGCAGAATTGGCAAACTTTCTTTCTTCTCATTCCGCCACCACGTCTTTTTTCCATGGCTGTTATCTCCTTTCTGCTTTATTAGTAATTAGAATGGGATGTCCTCGTCTATGGCAGAAAATCCTGTAGGCGCGTCATCGATTCTTGAACTTTGTGATGATGAGCTGCTTCCCTGGCCTCTGTCACCCCACTCCAAAAATTCAACTCTGTCGGCTACGACATCTGTAGTGTATACGGTCACGCCGTCTTTGTTAGTGTAGCTGCCTGTCTGCAGTCTTCCCTGAACTCCGACCAACCTGCCCTTTGCCAGGAACTTTTCGCAGTTTTCTGCTTGCTTGCCGAACACTGTAACTCTTGGAAAATCAGTTTGCCTTTCCCCTCCTGCTCTCACAGGTCTATCGATGGCAACGGTAAACGTAGCAACAGCCATCTGTGTGCCTGCGGTATAACGCAGCTCAGGGTCTCTTGTAAGTCTACCGATTAAAACTACACTATTCATTCTACACCTCTCTTATTTCTCGTCCATATTAACGATAATGTGTCTGATAACGTTATCTGAGATTCTAAGCCTTCTGTCCAGTTCCTTAGGCAGAGTAGCGTTGCCTTTGAAATCAACTACTACATAATAGCCCTCTTCTTTCTTATCAATTGGATAAGCAAGCTTTCTCATTCCCCAAACATCAACTTTCTCAACTTCGCCGTCAGCAGCAATGATCGACTGAACTGTTTCTACTGTCGTATCCTTTGCAGCATCTTCTAAAGCAGGATCGATAATGAATGTAACTTCATAGCTTCTCATTTTTTTCACCTCCCTATGGTCTATATGGCGGCAGTTTTCCTGCCGCAGAGATTTTACACAAAAACTCGTGCTTATTAATTATACTACAATTTTTAGAATTTGCAAGCATTTTCTTGGCAAGAAGATAGCCAGCCCTGTACATTAGTCAATGATGTGAGACCAAATTCGTGAAAAAGAAAAAGGTCAAGTGATACCATAAAAACGGTTACCAAAAGTAGTCACATCGAACATGATTCGGATGCCATTGCTTCCAGTTGAAAGCGTTTTTCTATGGGCGACATCCATCCAAGCACAGCCATCGGGATTCTGTTTGATCGACGCATATATCGGTACATCTGTGCCTTTAAGTCATCAAAGGAGTAGAAAGTCAGAAAGTTGTAAAACCTCTCCTGATCGTTTCTGTGACTGCGTTCGACCTTGCCGTTGTGCCACGGAGTTCTTGGCCGTATAAGCTTGTGGTTGATACAGTAACTCTGGCAAAACTTATCAAAAGGATGTGTGCGTTTGTATTCTTTTGAATAAGTAAATTCGCTGCCATTATCCGTCTGGATTGTTTCAGGTTTGTAGCCGAAGAAGGCTATGGCTCGTTTAACAAAGTCAATTGTACTGTAACTGCTTTGTTCTTTGTACGGATAGATAAACCGCTCCCTGGAGGCTTCATCTATCACTGTGTATTGGTAGAATTTATCGGGCATCTGACCAACATAACAGGCGCTTGGGACATATTTTA
>UQEW01000087.1 GCA_900540145.1 uncultured Eubacteriales bacterium | reverse complement strand
TTGGCGGTTCCTACGCTTCAAAAATACCATTTTATGTAAATTTGCTGACAAAATTTCAAAAATAAACAAATTTTATCAGCGCCGGAGGGTCTGCTTCTTCTCACGCCACCCCTCCCCTTCAAATCGCGAAAAATAATGTTGGCTAATACCTCGTTATCCTTACGCGACATATGAAAAAAACACAGGCAGCAAAAAAGAGCACACATAAGTCTTCCGCTGCAACGTACGAAAAGAAAAAGCAAGAGAAAGCCCCGGACGATCATACAATCTGTCCGGGTTTTGTCTACGGTCTAAAGATAAGTTTAATTCTTTATTTTATATTGTATTCTTTCAGCTTTCTATACAGAGTGCTTAAAGAGATTTTCAAATATTTAGCGCATTCCTTTTTGCCTTTGGTGTTATCTTCAAACAATCTAAGGGCGTTTATAATCTTATTCTTTTCACTCATATTGGACGAATCTTTAAGAGACATATCATATGAATCCACATCTTCATAGCTGCTATCGGCATTTTCTGTGAGGTATGACGGCAGACTTGCAGCCGTCAGTTCCCTTCCCGTTTCCATGTTAACGGCATATTCGATAACATTTTCCAATTCTCTGACATTGCCTGGCCAGTTATGTTTCTTTAATATCAACATAGCTTCATCATCTATGCCTTCTATCATCTTGCCCAGCGGTGCCATATTATCTGCCAGCTCATCTACTATGTCGTCTGTCAAAGGAGCTACAGATGAACCGTCCTGGCCTACTATTTCTGTTGTAATTCCCTGTTTCAGCGTGTGAAGCATCTCTTTATTCCTGAATACCTCAAGGTCTGAATGACTGTGGGTATTTATAAATCCCGGGGAGAGGCAAAGGCCTGTTCCGTCAATCTCCTTATCTGCTTTTTCTTCTATTTTCAGAGCAATCTTTGATATGCGCTCTTTTTCAATCAATATATCTGAAATAAAAGGAAAGCTGCCAAGTCCGTCGTATACTTTCACATTCCTGATAAGTGTCCTCATTTTTACCTCCTTTTTCCTTTGAAGACAAAAGCGTTTAATTTTTCGGTTTTATGGTTAAGCATTTTTCACGCCAAGGCCGGCATCACTTTTATCGTTCACCTCAATTCCCTATTTTCCAACGATTTACTATTTTATCTTTTTATTTTTTATACGGTTTCATTTCGAACCTCGTTCTGTAAACAATCTAAGTCTAAAGGATTTTGCAGATGTTCTATTGGGTAAATGTAAATAAAAACGCCGGCGAAATTTTCAAAACCCGAAAATTTTGCCAGCGTTATTCTTAAAGTATCAATTTTAATTTTCTAAATTCTTGCCACAGCAGTTTTTATATTTCTTTCTGCTGCCGCAAGGACAAGGGTCGTTTCTTCCTACTTTCGGAGTTTCTCTCTTGAAAGTCACAGGTTTCTGTCGTTCCTGAGGTTTCGGCGCCGCCTGCGGCATGGTCTGCTGCCCTCCTGCCGGGCGTGTTCCTCCTTCATCTCTAAACTCATCTTTACGCTCTTCGCCGCCGATTATAATCTGTCTTCTTTCTGTTCCTGTATTAAGGGTAGCGTTGTAGCAGTAGCGAACAGCCTCTTCACGAATTTCGTTAACCATAGCCTCAAACATATCAAAGCCTTCTGCCGCATAAGCGTTGGCAGGATTTATATGGCCCAATGACCTGAGCCCTATTCCTTGTCTCAAGTCATCCATGGCATCGATATGATCCATCCAGCGATTGTCAACAACACGCAAGAGAACCATCTTTTCTATCTCGCGCATACGATCTTTTCCGTTCTCTTCTTCCTTCTTATCATAAAGCTTATGGAAGATAGCCAGCACGTCTTCTTCCAGTTTTTCTTCCGTAAGGTCAGGTATTTGCTCATCAGGATAAGAAATTCCCGGGAAAGTGGCCGTAATTCTCTTGAGATTTTCGTTGAGCAAATCCATATCCCATTCTTCGGCAAACTTGCTGGCGACAGTAACTGAAGCTATGGCATTTTTCACCAGATCGGTCATCATCTCCATGATATATTCCTTGATATCGTCTCCAAACAAAACTTTGCGGCGCTGTTCATATATGATTTCACGCTGTTTGTTCATGACATTGTCGTATTGAAGCACGTATTTTCTTATTTCAAAGTTACGTCCCTCCACCTTTTTCTGAGCATTCTCTATGGTTTTGGAGAGCATTCCCGCCGCTATGGCTTCTTCCTCCATTCCCATTTTGCCCATCAGGTTCTGAATTCTTTCGCCTCCGAAGAGTCTCATCAAGTCGTCTTCAAGTGAGATAAAGAATTGTGTCATACCCGGGTCGCCTTGACGTCCGGAACGTCCTCTCAGCTGATTGTCGATACGTCTTGACTCATGTCTCTCTGTACCGATTATGCAGAGGCCTCCCAAATCTCTGACCTTCTGCTGCTCGTCAGCTCTTTCATCTTTGTATTGCTGCAGAAGTTTTCCAAATACCTCTCTGGCATCGTTAAGCACCGGGTCAGTGCTGGTTACAAAGCTGGTTGCGAAGGAAATCTGTTCCTCTGTGTATTCCAGCTTTTCCATTTCTTTCTTAGCCTCAAACTCAGGATTGCCTCCAAGGATTATATCCGTTCCTCTTCCTGCCATGTTGGTGGCTATGGTAACGGCTCCCAGTCTTCCGGCTTCGGCAATTATCTGCGCTTCTCTTTCATGCTGCTTTGCATTCAATACATTATGCTTTATGCCTTTTTTCTTCAGCAAAGAACTGATAAGTTCGGAATTTTCGATGGATATGGTGCCCACCAGCACAGGCTGGCCTGTGGCGTGTACCTCTTCTATCCGCTGAACTATGGCTTTCAGTTTGGCATTGAGCGTGGCGTAGATGGCGTCATCCATATCCACCCTTATTACAGGTTTGTTGGTCGGGATGACTACTACATCCATATTATATATCTCTCTGAATTCTTCTTCCTCTGTCTTTGCCGTACCTGTCATACCTGCCAGCTTGTTATACATACGGAAGTAGTTTTGCAAAGTAATTGTAGCAAGAGTCTTGGACTCAGAGCGCACGAGAACGCCTTCTTTAGCTTCGATAGCTTGATGAAGACCGTTGCTGTATCTCCTTCCGAACATAAAACGTCCGGTAAACTCATCTACTATGACGATTTCACCGTCTTTGACGATATAATCCACATCGCGTTTCATAATATTGCGCGCTTTCAAAGCTTCTATGACATGGTGGTTGATTTCCATGTTTTCCGGATCACCCAAGTTCTCTATGCCGAAATATTTTTCACACTTGGCTACGCCTTCGTCAGTCAACGTTACCTTCTTGTCCTTCTCTTCTATAGTGAAGTCTTCCTCAATTTTGAGCCCTCTGACACAGCGGTCAGCTCTCTGATACAAATCCGTGGATTTGTCGCCTCTTCCTGAAATTATCAGCGGAGTTCTCGCTTCATCTATCAATATGGAGTCCACTTCGTCCACTATGGCAAAGTTAAGTTCTCTCTGGGTCAGCTGTTCTTTATAGATGACCATGTTGTCTCTCAAATAGTCAAATCCGAACTCATTGTTGGTACCATAAGTGATGTCTGCAGCATAAGCAGCCTTTTTTGCTTTGTCTGACATTCCGTGAACAACGCATCCTACAGTTAGGCCTAAAAAAGTATATATTTTTCCCATCCATTCGGCGTCACGTTTAGCAAGGTAGTCGTTAACGGTTACCACATGGACGCCTTTGCCTTCCAGCGCATTGAGATATGCTGCCAAAGTGGCAACAAGAGTCTTTCCTTCACCGGTTTTCATTTCGGAGATTCTTCCCTGATGAAGAGCTATACCTCCTATTACCTGTACCTTGAAATGTTTAAGGCCAACGCTTCTCCAGGCACCTTCCCTACACACTGCAAAAGCTTCAGGAAGCAGATCATCCAGCGTTTCTCCTGCTTTGAGCCTTTCCTTAAATTCCCCCGTTTTGGCTCTCAGCTCTTCATCGGTCAAATCTTCCATCTGAGGTTCAAGCGCCATTACTTTATCTGCTATTTTCTCTAATTTTTTTACTTCTTTGGAGTTTAAATCTCCAAAAACTTTTTGCATTAAGCCCATTAGAATTCCCCTTTCTATTCTTCCTCTGGCACATCACTTACTGTCATATTTATTTCGAGCGCCTTTCTCTCGTCTGCCTTAGTGACTGCCACGTCAAATTCTTTGTTATCTGCTATATATACAAAGCTATCTCCTACTTCAGGAAGCTTGTCTATCTGTAATATCACCCATCCGTTGACGGTTGTTGCGTCTACCTCTTCATCTATATCAAAGTAGTCAAACATTTTATCTATGTTGGTACTGCAAAGGACTCTATAGCTGCCATCCTGCTGCTGCACGATGTCCTGCAGCGCTACTGCATCATGTTCATCGTAAATTTCTCCTACCAGTTCTTCTATAATATCTTCCATTGTAACAAGCCCGTATGTTCCTCCATATTCATCTACGATGATAGCTATGTGCGTTTTTACAGTTTGAAGTCTTTTTAGCAGCTGTGCTATCCTCATGGAACCGGCTACGAAAATTACAGGCTTTATATATTCCGAGACTGAGGCTCTTCCTCCTTTTATATAGTTGTGGAAATCTTTCTGATTCAATACCCCTATGATATTATCCAAGTCGTCTTCATATACAGGCAGTCTGGAAAACCCGGTTTCCAAGAACAATTCTGCGATTTCATCCTCATCCTCATCTATTTCGATAGCTTTTATATCTACTCTTGGCGTAAGTACATCCCAGGCTTCCAAATCGTTGAACTCTATAGCGTTTTGTATGAGCTCGCTTTGTCCTTCATCTATCCCGCCTTCTGTCTGGGCTTCTTCTACCATGGTTAAAAGCTCATCTTCAGTTATAGGTCTGATGCCGTCAGCATTGAACAATTTTGCAATAAGTTTTTTCCAACATGAAAAAATCCAATTTATAGGTTTCAATATCAGCATAAAAAACCTGATTATAGGCGCAGAAAACATTGCAAATCTTTCAGGACTTTCTTTTGCCAGGCTCTTTGGCGATATTTCTCCGAATATAAGGACTATCACAGTAGCTACTGCTGTAGCAATAGTTGCTCCGTATTTTGGGTAAAGTTCAAGAAACATAACCGTCGCTATGGAAGATATGGCTATGTTTACTAAATTGTTGCCAACAAGGATGGTTGAAAGCAGATTGTCGTAATTGTCAGAAATTTCCAGCACATCTTTTGCTTTCTTGTCACCATCTCCCGCCATATTTTTCAATCTTATCTTATTGAGAGACGTAAATGCTGTTTCAGTAGCTGAAAAATATGCAGAAAAAGTAACAAGAACGACAATAGCGATTATACTATAAACCAAATTGTTCTTTTTCCTCCTTAAATGATCTATGCGGACATTTAATCTATGCGGACATTATAACACACTCTTCCCTTAAAAAAAAGTCGGCGTTTTAGTTTTGATTTTCTTTTTACTTTCAGTTCGCAACAATAAAATTCCATGATGGTCGAAGAATATAACACCCCCACCATTGTCACCTTTGTTTATTATATAGGTTGACATTATGGTGTGCGAAATATATAATTTAAATAAAAATCAAACTACCAAAATACGAGGTAAAACTATGTCCACCAAATTAAAAATTCTTGAAATATTTAATGAAAGAGGAAGTCAATATATTTCCGGTCAAGAACTAGCCGACATATTGGGTCTTTCTCGCAACTCCGTATGGAAAGCAGTCAAAAAACTTCAAGAGCAGGGATTCAACATAGAGAGTAAAGCCAGCATCGGATATCGGCTGGCTCAGAGCAGCGATCTCCTTTCCGGCGAATATATACAAGAAAATCTATCTTTTCCATGCAAAATACACCTTATGGACAAAATAGATTCGACAAATAACTATGCAAAGGGGATTACAGATCTGTCAGTTCCCCACATCGTTTTAGCTAACGAACAGACCAAGGGTAAAGGCCGTCTCGGACGTTCCTTCTACTCCCCGCCGGGTTCAGGGCTTTATATGTCCATCGCCTTTAAAACGGATTTTGAGTTAACCAAATCCATGCTCATAACTACTCTTTCTGCGCTGGCTGTCTGCCAGGCCTTTGAAGAGGTCGTCGGCGTAGGTCCTAAAATCAAGTGGGTAAACGATATATTTCTAAACGGCAAAAAGGTGTGCGGTATTCTCACAGAAGCAGAGAGTAATTTCGAAACCGGCAGTATTGATAAAATTATCATAGGTATAGGAATCAATTGTTTTTCTCAAGTTTTTCCTGATGATATAAAGGATAAAGCCACTTATATAGAAAATCCAAAAAAAGAATTCAGCCGCAATCAACTGGCAACGGCTATTATTGAAAAAATATTTTTCTACATAAATAATTTCGACAGAAAAAAGATAATCAGAGATTACAAATCTCGCTCGATAATGCTTGGTCAGCCTATACTTTTATATGGGTCCGCATTCGGGGATCTCCCTGAGAACGGCGGTTCAGGTACCAAGGCACGTGCTATAGATATAGACGAAAACGGTGGGCTGGTCGTCGAGTACATGGAGGGGCGCCATGCCCGAGAAATGGACACAATTACCAGCGGAGAAATCACAATACGGAAGGACATATTTTAATGGATAAAGCAAAACATACTATGGCTAAAACGAGTTCGGATTCAAGCAGAGGAATGCAGTCACTGGTTTTGGCAGCGCTTTTTGCAGGCTTAACAGCCATTTGCTCGTGGATAAACATACCGCTTTTCTTTACACCTGTGCCTGTAAATATAGCTCTCATAGGTCCCTATCTGGCCGGTCTAATGCTAGGTACCAAATATGGCAGTCTGAGCCAGTTGATATACGTTCTGCTTGGATGCTTGGGAGTTCCTGTGTTTGCGGGTTTCACCGGAGGAGCAGGAGTCATCGCCGGACCTACCGGAGGCTTTATAATCGGTTACGTGGTATGTGCGGCCATCTGCGGTTTAAATATGCGCAAAAATGGATTCAAGCATAAGATTATGCTGATGATCTTTGGATTGGCAGCCTGCTACAGCTTAGGACTAATATGGTTTATCTTTGTCACAGGTTCTTCGCTCTGGGCGGGGCTCATCTCATGCGTAATTCCTTTCCTGCCAGGTGACGCAATCAAAATAACAGCAGCTGCGCTGTTATCCAAACAGCTTTCAAAGGCCGTCAAGATATAAATGGCTTCAAATTATGAATATACCTATACACCGCCAAGGAGAAACACCACCAGTATACCGGCTGCAATCGGCAATAAGACCCCAAGCAAAGCTAAGGAATGTTCCTTCGTTTTAACTTCATAGCTGTAAGTTCCATGAAACCATGAGTTCACATCATAGCCTGTGTAATCTTCATCCCAGGATTTTATCCTTTTTGCCTTCACAATATGACCCAGCCGTTTTGCTTTCTCAACACGTTGATTTTTCAGCTTTTGATTTCTTGTAATTACTTTTTCTGTTAAATTTTTTGTGGTGTCTATTGACGCTTCAGTTCATCACAGTCGGTAATATATGGATTTAGTTGTTTTTTAAAAACCGCCGGAATTCGGCAGCGTCCCATAAGGAAGTAAAAAGAATTTTGGTAGGAACCGGCGTGTCAGG
>UQEW01000086.1 GCA_900540145.1 uncultured Eubacteriales bacterium | reverse complement strand
TATTACTTTTGAACAAAGAAACAGCAGATCCGTTTCCGGCACAAAAAAAGAAAAGAAAAAGAAAAAAAGGGTATGGAATACAAGAAGACTTGTTACCAGCGGCTTAATAGCGCTTTTTATAGTTATCGCAGGGATTTCTGCTTTTAGACTCATAAAGCTTAATATAGAACGAAATAACCTTGTGCAAAAACAAGCAGAACTTAATCTTATAAAAGAAGAGCTTACAGCTGAGCTTGAGCATATAGATTCTGCTGAATATATAGAGCAGCAGGCAAGAAAAAACCTCAGACTTATAAAAAAGAATGAGATACTTTTTGTTCTGCCTGAAGACGATTCAGAAAATACAAAGGATTCCGATTCCGGAGAGGAACAAACAAAAGATGGACAAGCTGAAAATTAAAGAAGCTATTGTTGTAGAGGGAAGAGATGATACGGCGGCTTTAAAAAAGGCCGTCGATGCGTTTATAATAGAAACCCATGGATTTGGTATCTCACGGAACACATGGGACTTGCTGGCCAAAGCATATGAGGAAAAGGGACTTATAATAATGACTGATCCTGATTTTGCCGGCGAAGAAATAAGGAAAAAAATTTCCGCAAAATTTCCTAACAGCAAGCATGTATTTATGCCAAGAAAAAAAGCTGTAAGAAAAGGTGATATTGGAATTGAAAACGCTGTGCCGGAAGATATTGTGAGTGCATTAAAAAAAATAGCTTTCACACAAGATGAAGGTCGGGAAGAATTTTCAATGAAAGATATGGAAGACGCAGTTCTCAGCGGAGGTCCGGGAGCAAAAGAAAGAAGAGAAGCTTTGGGCGCTGTGTTGGGAATCGGTTACGGGAATAGCAGCAGCTTTCTGAAAAAGCTCAATCGCTTTGGAATTACCAGACAGCAATTTGAAAAAGGATTGAAAGATATAGATAAAGGAAAGACAGTATGAAACTTTATCAAAAATCGGAGATAGAAAAGATAAAAGAAAAATATGGGTTTAAATTTTCTAAAAATTTAGGCCAAAATTTCCTGATGGATAAAAATATAATAGATAAAATAATAGAAGGAACTGAAATCAACGCTGAAGATACAGTGATAGAAATAGGTCCCGGAATAGGAGTTATAACGCAAGAAGCCGCTAATAGAGCCAAAAAAGTTATAGCTGTAGAAATAGATAAAAGTCTGATTCCCATTTTGGAAGAGACTCTTGCAGAGCACGACAATATTAAGATAATAAATGAAGACATTTTAAAGCTTGATTTAAATAAAATAATAGATGAAGAGAATGCCGAAAGTGTGAAAATTATTGGAAATCTTCCTTATTATATTACAACTCCTATAATAATGAAGATACTGAACGATGAAGTTAAGGCAAAGAGCATTACGGTAATGATGCAAAAAGAAGTAGCAGAGAGAATAAAAGCCGAACCGGGCACTAAAACATATGGTGCAATATCTGTTGCAGTGCAATACTCTTGCCTGGTGAAAAAAATAGCAGAGGTTCCCAGAACAGTATTTGTTCCTCAGCCGAATGTTGACTCTACGGTACTTAAATTGATACCGAGGGGAAAAGGGGCAGTAGAGGTTCAAGATAAAAAGCTTTTCTTTGAGTGTATCAAGGCAGGCTTTGGACAAAGACGCAAAACTCTTTCCAATTCCTTGCAGACAATAAGGGGGACAAGCAAGGAAACAATAATTGCCAGTCTGAATGCCGCAGGGATTGAACCAACAAGAAGAGCAGAGACATTAACTCTGGAAGAATTCGGAAAATTATCAAATGAGGTGTATAAGAGATTATGAACAATGAACAAAACAATGAACGCAGATTTGACAAATTTGAGAAACTCGATCGAAAAGTAGAACAAACTATTCAAGAAGTGGAGACGATGACTTGGCGTCAGAGACTTCGCAAGATGACCCATAACAGTTTCGCTGTGGCTGCGATATGGGCTATTATTTTAAATTTACTTATAGAAACACTGGGAAGATTTCCGACCACTACAATTTGGGGCGGTCTTCAATTTATGGTGCAAGAACCGCTGATATTCTTATACAACACGATGATAATCTTCGCAACGCTTGTTATAGCATCTATATTTAAACGGAGATTGTTTGTGTTTACAGTTATTACCATTTTCTGGCTGATAATCGGTATAGTCAACGGAGTAATACTTACTCAGAGAATGACGCCGTTCACGGTGAAAGACTTAAGCATCCTGGATGATGGTATTACTATAGTTACAAATTATCTTTCAACTGCACAGATAGTAATGGCAGCGGCAGGCGTAGTGTTTGCTATCGGGCTTTTGGTGCTTCTATACATAAAAGGACCTAAAAAAGCATTACCTGTAAAATGGAAACGCAATCTGATTGGCATTGTCATTGTTATTGGTGCGACTTTTGGCATGACATCATATATGATAGGTTCGGGAAAAGTAGAAACATTCTTTGGAAATCTAGCATACGCATACAGAGATTACGGAGTAGTTTACTGCTTTACCAATACATGGCTTAACACAGGAATAAGCAAGCCGGAAGGATACAGTGAAGAATCAATATTGGATATATTCAGCCAGGAAGAACTGGGGGATGATAACGCCATGCTCCTTGAGCAAAAAGATGAAGATGAAAAGCATCCCAATATTGTATTTTTGCAGCTGGAATCTTTTATAGATCCGATGACCATCGAGTCTATAGGATTGGATAAAGAAGCATGTCCTAATTTCAGAAAACTTGTAGAAAACTATCCTTCCGGCCAGTTAACTGTACCGGCTTGCGGCGCCGGTACTGCCAATGTAGAATTTGAAGTAATGTCAGGACTGAGCGTAAAATTCTTTGGACCCGGAGAATACCCTTATAAGTCGGTTCTTAAAGAAAAGACCCTTGAAACTATAGCATATGATCTGAAAAGCTTAGGATATTCCACCCATGCCATTCACAATCACAGAGCTGTTTTCTATAATAGAAACACAGTCTTTGCCAACATGGGAATGGATACGTTTACAAGCATTGAATATATGAATAACGTTGAAAAGACACCTAAGAATTGGGCTAAAGATGATGTCTTGGTAGAATGTATGCTTGATGCACTTAATTCTACCCAGCAGAGAGATATGATATATACTATATCCGTCCAGGGTCACGGTAAATATCCTTCAGAACAGGTTCTTTCTGATCCGGAAGTAAAGGTTACATCTGCGCCTACAGAAGAATTGAAATGGAAATTTGAATACTATGTAAATCAAATTTACGAGATGGATCAGTTCATAGGCAAGCTGGTAGAAGAATTTGAGAAATATGATGAGCCTATAGTTCTCGTAATGTATGGAGACCATATCCCTGCCATTGACTTGACAGAAGAAGATCTGGAAAACGGAAATCTTTATGGAACAGAGTACGTAATATGGAGCAATTTCGGGCTTGAAGGCGATGATGAAGACATGTATTCTTACCAACTGACATCTCATGTCCTTGAAATGCTTGACATGCAGATAGGAACCATATTCACATACCAGCAAAATCATAAAAACAGTGAGACTTACCTTTCTGACTTAAAAGCTCTCGGATATGACATGCTTTACGGCAAGCAATATATATACGGCGGCGAGAATCCGTTTGAGCGAGTAGACATGAAGATGGGCGTTAACGATATTAAGATAGAAAGCGTCGTTAAAATAGGTGATAAATATTATATAAAGGGACAGAACTTTACTGAGTACAGTAAGATAACTTTAGACGGCGAAACCTTAGACACCATATATTTGGGAGAAAATATTTTGGGACTTCTTGAGGATGTTAACCCTGAGGACGCTGATAGAATGAAGGTCAGCCAGATTGAGAGAAAGGGCAAAGAAATTCTCAGCACTACGGAGTAAATAAAAGGGCAGCAAGGAGGCAATTATGGAAAATATTTGTACAGAAAGATTGTTGCTTACACCTTGGCGTGATTGTGAGCAGGATGCTAAGGAACTATATGATTATGCAAAAGATAAAGACGTAGGCCCTAATGCAGGATGGAAACCGCATGAAAGCGTGGAGGAATCAAGAGAGATAATTAGACAGTTGTTTATAAAGAATAATACATGGGCTATAAGGGAAAAGTCCAGCGGAAAAATAATAGGAAGCATTTCTCTTGAAAATGACAGGCGCCGTGAAGATGTCAAAAGCATGGAGATGGGATATTCACTTTCCAAGGAGCATTGGGGAAAGGGATATATGACAGAAGCAGCCAAGGCGGTTATGGACTACGGTTTTGAGAAGTATGGGCTGGTAGTAATGGCCATCTGTACGTCTCCTACCAACAAGAGATCGCAAAGGGTCATAGAGAAATGCGGCTTTAAGTACGAAGGTCTTCAGAGACGAGGATATCATATATACGATGGAACAGACAGAGATAATTTGACATTTTCCATATTGAGAGAAGAATGGCAGGCGCAGAAGTAAACGGAGAACGGGAAAAGTTGAACTGATAAACAAAGGAAAAAAGTTGAACTGATAAACAAAGGAAAAAAGTTGAACTGATAAACAAAGGGGAAAAGGGGACATGGCAAAATTCAAGAAAATATTTTTTCAGATCGTTCGGATTTTAATTTGTGCTGCACTTCTTATCGCGGTGGTCAGCCTATTTATAAATCAACATATAAAAAATCAAACAGAAGATGATATTTTATATACGGCCACCGATTCAGAAGGAATAAGCCAAGAGGAAGCTCAAGAGCTTATCAACTTCGGCGCAGACTGCATAATCGTGCTGGGAGCAGGAATTACTGACAGCGAGACCCCATCTCCCATGCTGAAAGACAGATTGGACTTGGGTATTGATTTATATAAAAACGGCGCAGCTCCTAAAATTTTGTTAAGCGGAGACAACGGCCAAGTGGGTCATAATGAAATTCACGTAATGCTTTCATATACAAAAAAAGCAGGAGTTCCTGAAGAAGACATTTTCTGCGACCATGCAGGATTTTCTACTTATGACTCAATGTACAGAGCGGAGAGCATTTTCGGAGTAAAAAAGGCTTTTGTTGTCACACAGAAGTATCACGAGTATAGAGCCCTTTACATAGGCAAAAAACTGGGTCTTGAGGTCAAAGGTGCTGCGGCGGATCAGGAAAGATATGTTGGACAAGTCATGCGGGATTTCCGCGAATATTTGGCAAGAAATAAGGACTTTTTCAAAATGATTAAAAATCCGGGCTCTCTGCTTGGCGGAGAAAGTATTCCGATAAGCGGCAGCGGCATCATAAGTCATGGAGAATAAGTAACAGAAAACTTCAATACTGCATATAATAAAAAAGGAAAAAATAGAGGACCAAAGATGAGAATAATCTTAGGGTCCTCTGTTTTTATATTGCAGACTCAAGGCAGGTGAAATAATTGATATATCTTGACAACGGAGCTACATCCTTTCCAAAACCGGAAGGAATGATATCGGCTATGGAAGAATGCATACTCAACTATTGCGGCAATCCCGGACGATCCGGTCACAACATGTCTATGAAAACAGGTGAAGAGGTCTATCACGCCCGCAGGTACGTAGCTGAGCTGTTCAATATAGAAGAGGCAGATAGACTTATATTCACTAAGAATACCACAGAAGCTCTAAACATGGGATTGTATGGCTTCCTTGAAAGAGGCAGTCATGTCATAACTACATCAATGGAGCACAATTCAGTGCTCAGACCTCTAAAAGCTCTTGAAAAAAGGGGAATATGCCATTCGATAGTATCCGGAAACCAAAAGGGAGAAATAAATCCAAAGGATATAGAAAAAGCCATAAAAAGCAATACCAAATTAATCGTAGTTACTGCCGCCTCCAATGTAACAGGCACAAAGATGCCTCTAAAGGAAATTGGAGAAATAGCTCGAAAATATAAAATAGCATTTATGGTAGATGGCGCTCAAGGGGCAGGTTCTATGGACTTGGACGTTCAGAAGCTTAACATGGATATGCTTGCAATACCGGGGCACAAAGGTCTCCTTGGCCCGCTGGGAACAGGATGCCTTTATGTTGCTCCCGACTTAAAGATAAAGCCTGTTCAGCAGGGCGGAACGGGAACAGAGTCAAAAAGCCGCATTCAGCCTGAGGACTTTCCCGAAGGCTTTGAATCCGGCACCATCAACGCTCCTGCACTAATAGGCCTTGGATACAGCGCTAAATATGTTCAGAAAATAGGAGTCGACGTTATAGGAAAATATGAAGAGGATCTCATAACTTACCTTGATGAACAGCTTTTAAATATGGATTTTGTCAGTCTGTATGGACCGGAGGCTTTTAAAAAGACAGGAATATCCTTAATCAACATAGACGGAATGGAGGCAGAAGAGGTTACGGCTATATTAAACAGCAAATATGATATAGCTGTAAGAGGCGGCTTTCACTGCGCAGGCCTCGCACATAAAACCATAGGCACGTGGGAGAAGGGAGGCGTTCGTATAAGTGTCGGCCCGTTTAACACCAAAAGGGATATTGAAAAAGTGGTCGATGCTGTTTGGCAGATAGGAAGAGAACGTAAGGCTGAGTGAAGAGAACGAAATTGCCAGGGTATCTTTTAATAACACTTGTTATGTGCTATACTTGAAGCAAAAAAAGAATTCACGGAGGAGAGTGCATGGAAGATAGGATAACGTTGACGGAGGCATTCAGTGCTCTGGCAGGATATGGACCGGCGTTATGGTGCGGTGTGGCCGCTGCGATCGCAACATTTATTGTAGAGATAATCCTATGCAAGAAAGGGATACTATTTGCCGGGGCAGACAAGAAACTTGCGCTTGCAAAACAAAGAGGTCACATGTTGACTGCCTCGAGAACGAGTTTACGATTCCGAGACAGAGAACCGGAAGGCACGAGCACAAACCGGATTTATATTGCCAATTACGAATATACAGTAAATGGAAAGCGCCATACTAAGCAAGTCACATCCACCAGTATGAAGCCGCCGCTTACAATTACGCTGTATTACCTTAACTCTCCAACCAAGGTCTTTTCGGAATATGACTTAGGAAAGAACCCTTTGCAGATTTTGCTGTATATCGTTCCGGTAGTGGTTGCGTATATTGTAGCGACGGTGTTAGGTTTTGAACCATAAACTGATAAGGAAATTGATAGTACGGGGCATGGCGCATCGAAGTGTGGTCGTACCCCGTGCATATGCTTTTTATCAAAATACTATTGACATTTTTACTTCAGGGCAGATAATGTACTAGGGTAGACAAATTTCGAAGAATGTGATAAAATATTTTCCATTACGGGATGTGGCTCAGTTTGGTAGAGCGTTGCGTTCGGGACGCAAAGGCCGCAGGTTCGAATCCTGTCATCCCGACCAAGAAATTAAAGGAGCTGTCTCAAAATTAAGCGATCAGAGACAGCTCCGGCCTATAATTATGCGGGTGTAGTTCAATGGTAGAACGTCAGCTTCCCAAGCTGGTCACGAGGGTTCGATTCCCTTCACTCGCTCCACCCAAAGCGCCCAAGTGGGCGCATTTTTTAATGATGAAACAAGAAGGGAAGAGAACCCTCCCCTAAAGTAGAGGCAACTTGCAGTATAGCAGTCAATACAAATCAATATCGCAGGGGGGGATATACTTTTAAGAGAAAATCATGATACAAAGTATCAATTTTTTGCAAAAAAAGTATGCTTTCGTCATACCTTTTTACGATTTTCGGTAAGGGTCAAATAGCAGGCACATACTAAAACAGTTCCCCTTGTCCACAGTAATGTGTTCAAGGGGAACTTCTTTAGGCTT
>UQEW01000085.1 GCA_900540145.1 uncultured Eubacteriales bacterium | reverse complement strand
TTTCATACCTGTCTTTGCATGTATTGCAGAGCTCGTCATATCTAGGCTTCAAAAATTCTTTTAAAGCGTCTCTGTATTTTCTTCTGCAATCAGGGCACCCTACGCTGTTGATTCTCAACTGGATTTCAGTTATACCAAGCTCTGTAAGAAAATCATATCCCAAAGAAATGACTTCAGCGTCAGCTAACATGTCTGATGTGCCGAAAACTTCTATGCCAAATTGATGAAAGTGCCTTAGTCTGCCGGCTTGTGGTTTTTCATATCTGAAACAATCTGTGTTGTAATAGTATTTGGTTGGTTGAACCTCCGCATACTGTTTATGCTCAATAAAAGCCCTTACGGCTCCTGAAGTTCCTTCAGGCTTTAAGGTTATACTCCTTCCGGCATGGTCATTGAATGTGTACATTTCTTTCTGTACTACATCAGTAGTATCTCCTATGCCTCTTGCAAATACTTCTGTATGTTCGAACATAGGGGTTCTTATTTCTTTAAACCCATATCTTTTACATATGTCTGAAAATTTGTTCTCCACGTAGTGCCATTTGTACACTTGATCGGGCAAAAGATCTTTTGTTCCCTTTGGCGCGCTGATAAACACTTTCTATCCCTCCTCAAAAAAATTTTTTCTCTTTCTATCTATCATTTCATCTATCCGTTCAATATATATCTGATAATTGGACACATTAGGGACTCTTTCAAGCCTATTCTCATGAGGATAATATTTCTTGCTTATTCCTCCGGCTCCTAACGCAAGAATGCTTTGGCTCTCATCCATGATCCTTATATTATACACACAAGGAGTGTCGTCCTTGCAATATCCGATGTTTTCAAGAGCTCCGGCCATATGTTTTTGTCTGTAAAGGTAATACGGCCTGTAACCCGATTTTCTCAACATGTCTTTGCTGATAGCCAACATTTCTTCTACCACATCTGCCTGCCTGTAGTGGTAAGTTTCATCAGCCTCGATAAGCCTTGAGGCCTTTTTAACCGCAAGCGTATGTACCGTTATGTTGGCCGGCTCCAGTTCTATCAGTTCAGATAAAGTTCTTTCAAAATCTTCCGGTTTTTCTCCGGGGAGTCCTGCTATTACATCAGCGTTTACTAAAAAATCATATCCTGCCACAGCCATTTTGAAGGCGTCTCTTATCTGCTGAGAGTCGTGATCTCTTCCTATGGCTTTCAATGTTTCATCTTTCATAGTCTGCGGATTGATGCTTATTCTCTGTATTTTGTGAGCGCTTAAAACATCCAGCTTTTCTTTCGTGATAGTATCCGGTCTTCCGGCTTCTACGGTAAACTCTGCTGTTTTTGATAAGTCAAAACATTTTTCAATTTTCTTCAGCAATAGATCCAGCTGCTCTGCTGTAAGGGTTGTGGGAGTGCCTCCTCCTATGTATACAGACTCTGCAAAGATATTTCCGTCTTTCATAGCCTGACCGCAATATTCAATCTCCTTAAAGAGAGCTGTCAGATATGCTTCTATCTCCTCCGGCCCTTTTTGGTTAGATGTAAAGGAGCAATAAAGGCATCTGGTAGGGCAAAAAGGAATCCCAATATATAATCCTACAGAATCGTCCTTGGCTCTTTTCAAAATTTGTTGCTGGTACTGATATATTTCCATCAGCACATCAGCCTTCTCTTCACTTAAAAGATAGTCTGTTTTTAGAAATTCTCTTGCTTTTTCCCGGCTTTTCAATTTTTTAAACAGTTCGCCGGTAAGCTTTACAGGTCTTACCCCGGTCAGTATGCCCCATGGAGGGCATTTTCCCGTCAGGTCTCGCATTTTTTCATATATCTGACGTTTTATATGATTTTTATCGCAAGAATTTTCTTCATTTATATCTATAAAAATCGTATGCTCATCAATCTCGTCATGAAGGTCTGCCTCTTCTTCACACCTTTCCGCATCGGTGGTCAGCCGATAATTATCAGGCGGCATGAAGACTTTTATAAGTTCATTATAATCATACTTGTCTTCTGTATTGTGAAGTCTAATTTCTAACAAAAGGATTTCCTTTCTTTTCATCTCCTATGGTAGTTTGTCCCATATGTCCCGGCAGAACTACAGTATCATCCGGGAACGCGAACAGTTTTTCTTTGATGGATTTGATTATATCGTTGAAATTGCCTCCCGGAAAATCTGTTCTTCCTATAGAACGGCAGAATAATGTGTCTCCGCTGAACAAATGTCCATCCACATATATGCACATGCCGCCTTCCGTATGGCCTGGTGTATGGATGAATGTCAATTCCATATTTCCCACTTTGAGAGTTTCTCTGTCATCAACTAAAATATCTGCATCGATTGTAATAGCCTTTCTGAACATTTCTATAGAGCAATTGTCACCAGGATCATGAAGCATCTTATCTTCTGCTTTACATGCAACTACTTTAACTTGAGGAAAATCCTTTTTAAAAGCATCTACTCCGCCTATATGGTCACCATGGCCATGAGTCAGTATAATATATTCCAAATCAACTTTTTCGTCTTTTATTTGTGCCGTCAAGCGCGGTTCATATCCACCCGGATCCACCATAAACCCTTTTTTTGTTTCTTCGTCATATACCAGATAAGTGTTAGCCTGTATAGGTCCTGTCATGTACTTGGTAATTCTCATCTTTCACCTCATAATTAAAATAATTTTCTGCTGTCCAAAAGGATTGTCACCGGTCCGTCATTATATATTTTTACCAGCATTTCTGCTTGGAAAACGCCTTCTTGAGTTTCAATACCTTTTTCTTTTACTTTATCTATAAAACTGCGATAAAGCTTATCTGCCTCTTGCGGCGGTGCAGCCTTGGAAAAGCTAGGACGCTTTCCCTTTCTTACGTCTCCCAGCAAAGTAAACTGAGAAACTGCCAAAATGCTTCCGCCGGTATCTAACAGCGAACGGTTCATCTTACCTTCATCGTCTTCAAATATCCTAAGGCCTGTTATCTTTTCGGCCAGGTAGTCTACATCTGTTTGGCTGTCGCCTTCTTCAACTCCTAAGAGCACTACAAGACCGCCTTTTATCTGGCCTGTAATCTCTCCATCCACGGAAACATCCGCTTCGGTTACTCTTTGTACTACTGCTCTCACGATTTTTTTCTCCTTGGGATCAATTTTGATCAATCTTTTATTTTTACGATTTTGCTCTGTAAACGTGTTGTATGCCATCTATATTGCGCAAAAGCCTTAGCACTTTCTGCATTTCCTGAGTACTGGAAATGGAGAGAGTTATGGTCATATTGAGGCTTCCGTCTTTACCGGTCTTGGCATTTACACCGGAAAGGTGTATGTCAAGATCTTCGCATACTCTGGAAATATCAGATAATACGCCTTTTCTGTCATTTCCTACGATGCATATCTCTGCATCATAAGATTTGCCTGCTTTCAAATCTTCCCATTCTACTTCTATGAATCTGGCTTTTTCCTGGTCTGAGAGATTTGCTATGTTGGAACAGTCTTTTCTGTGTACCGATATTCCTCTGCCCTTAGTAATAAATCCTACTATCTCGTCGCCCGGTACAGGATTGCAGCATTTAGCCAGCTTTATCATCAGATTGTCAGCGCCTTTTACTATAACGCCCGGGCTGTCTTTTTGCCTTCTTTCAGCTTTTTGTCTGCGGGCTTCCTGAGCTTTTATATCATCTATTATGCTTTCATCCGTTTTATTTTCAATCTTGTTGTCTTCGTTATAATATGAAAACAACAGATTGCAGAATTTGCTTACCAGCGTGCCTCCGTTGGCCATCTGAGCATAGCCCTCTTCGTTGCTGGCAAAGTTCATAGCTTTCATCGCTCTGTTTACATAAGCGGATTTAGCGCACAAGGCAGGGTCATATCCTTTTTTTCTGATAGTTTTATCGACTAAATCTTTGCCCTTATCTACTTTATCTGACTTGTTTTCTTTTTTCAGCCAGCTTCTTATCTTGTTTCTTGCATTGGAACTCTTGGCTATCTTCAGCCAGTCAACGCTTGGCCCCGAAGAGTTGGCAGATGTGACGATTTCTACTATATCACCGTTTTGCAGCGTATGGTCTATGGTAACCATTTTACCGTTAACTTTTGCGCCTACGCATTTGCATCCGATAGCAGAGTGTATCTTAAAGGCAAAATCCAAAGGCGTAGAACCGGCCGGCAACTCTATCACGTCTCCCTTAGGTGTAAATACAAACACCTGGGTAGCAAACAAGTCCATCTTCATCGTTTCAAGGAAATCTTTAGGGTCGTTAAGGTCCTGCTGCCATTCAAGGGATTGTCTGAGCCATGCCAGCTTGATATCGTCGGCTGAAGTTTTTCCTGAAGTATCCCCTTCTTTATACTTCCAATGAGCTGCGATACCATATTCAGCTATCTGATGCATTTCGTGAGTTCTTATTTGTATTTCAAACGGGTCCCCATTGTCACTTATTACTGTGGTATGAAGAGATTGATACATATTAGGTTTCGGCATGGCAATGTAGTCTTTGAATCTGCCCGGTATAGGCTTCCACATAGTATGCACGATTCCTAAGACAGCGTAACACTCTTTTACAGTATTAACAATGACTCTTACGGCAATTAAGTCAAATATTTCATCCAGCTGTTTCTTTTGAAATTTCATCTTTTTGTATATGCTGTAATAGTGTTTGGCTCTGCCGTATATTTCATATTTAAGCCCCATATCGTCAAGAGACTCTCTTATTTCATCTATGACAGCTTTTATAGTCTCCTCACGCTGAGTCATCTTTTGGTTCACTTTTTCTTCCAGGTCCCTGAATTCTTCAGGATGAAGATATTTAAGCGCTATATCTTCCAGCTCAAATTTAACAGTGGAAATTCCCAGCCTGCTGGCCAAAGGTGCGTATATTTCAAGAGTTTCCTTGCATTTTTCTTCTATTTTTTCCGGCCTCATATAGCCGATAGTCCGCATATTATGCAGCCTGTCGGCCAATTTTATTATGAGAACTCTTATGTCTTTAGACATGGCTAAAAACATCTTGCGGAAGTTTTCGGCCTGAACTTCTTCTTTGGATTCAAACTTGATAGAGCCCAATTTAGTTACTCCGTCTACTAAAAGGGCAACTTCTTCCCCGAAATCTTCCACCAATTCTTCTCTCGTATATTCGGTGTCTTCAACCACATCATGCAAAAGCCCACCGATCAATGTGGCATCATCCATTCCCAATTGTGCAAGTATTATTGCTACGTTTATGGGATGGATGAAATAAGGCTCTCCGCTCTTTCTAAGTTGCCCTTCGTGAAGCTTTCTTCCTTTGTCGTAAGCCTTGCCAATAAGTTCGGCGTTATATTTTGTGTTGATACTCAATATTTTTTCCAAAAACTGAGCTTTTGTTTTCATGCGCTATGACTCCTGAATATTAATCGTTTTTCTTTTTTTTATTCTGTTTTGTCTGTTTTTTTACTTGTTTAAGATATTTTGAGCTTTCCCCGCCCTTATTAAGGTCGAAATAAAGCGGACTGCACACAAATATCGATGAATAACATCCTACTACTATACCTATCATCAGAGGGATTATGAACTCTCTTATGGATTCTGATACCATGATGCAGAGAGGTATCATAACTACTAAAGTTGTAAGAGATGTCATAATTGTTCTGTTCAGCGTACTGTTAATACTATTGTCTATATTTTCCTCAAGACTGGCTTTTTTATTTATGCGCTCATTTTCTCTTATTCTATCAAAGATTACTATAGTATCATTGATAGAATATCCTACCAGAGTAAGTATTGCCGCAATAAATGGATTGTTTACAGTAAATCCGAGTATCGCGTAAAACGCTAAAACCACCAGCACGTCATGGACAACGCCGGCAATGGATGAAAATCCGTATTTCCAGGATTTAAATCTAAAAATTATATATATAAGCATTCCCACGGAAGCTATCAGAACAGCTTTTACAGCATTCCACTTCAGTTCATCTCCTACAGACGGACCGAATTGCTCTGAGGCTAAAACGTCCTGGTCAGTTATATCAAAATGTTCTCCTAAAGTATCTATAACTTGCGCACGTTGCTCATTGTCCAAAAATTCCATAGTTTTTATAACTACTTGCTCATTATTTTCTCCCGAGTAAATTATAGATGGATTGAGATCATATTCTTTTATTGCATCCTCTACTTCACTAATAGGTGTCTCCTCATGGAGGTCCACCTGTATCATGGTGCCGCCTGTAAAGTCAATACCGTAATTGAGTCCTCTTACTACTGAAAATACCAGACCGACAGCAATAAATGCCACGCTTATTATATAGAAGACTTTTCTGTGCTTTATAAATGCAAAAGTCTTATGTAAAAACTGTTTAGGCGTACCATCTTCGTTGACGCCGAAAAATTTATTTTTAGCAAATTTTTTGCTTTCAGCTAAAAGAGAAATAAATAACTGGGTAATAATAACAGCTGTGAAAATACTTATTATTATACCTATCATCAATGTAAGTGCAAAGCCTTTAACTGAAGTAGTTCCTACTTCGTACAGCACTACCGCTGCTATTAAAGTAGTTATCTGAGCATCCAGTACGGTAGTAAGAGCATTTTTAAATCCGGCATTTACTGCCACTCTTATGCTTTTGCCTGCGCTTATTTCTTCTTTTATCCTTGCAAATATGATAACATTGGCATCAACAGCCATACCTATTGATAAAATTAATGCTGCTATGCCGGGAAGAGTCAGCACTACGTCGAACAGCGACATAGACCATATAAACATGGCCACATACAGCATGAGAGCCACATCAGCTATCAAACCTAAAAGTCCATAAAAAGCAAGCATAAGTAAAAATATTATTAAGATGCCTATTGCCCCTGCTATTATAGATTTGTCCAAAGCATCAGCGCCTATAGATGCTGCCTGGACCGAAGACTGAACTTCAACCAATTCTACAGGAAGCGCGCCTCCTCTTATGAGAGCTGCCGTAGTGGTTGCTTCTTCTCTGGAATATCCTCCTGTAATTTCACATCTGCCGCCGCTGATAACTTCATCAACATTTGGATGGACAATTATTTCATCGTCTAAGATAATCGCTATCTGATTAGACGTCATGCCATCTATAGTAGGTGTAACTTCTCCACTTATGGCTTTTCTGGTGCCTTCTTCAAATAACGAGGCTCCCTCATCGTTGAACTGTAATTGTATTTTATAATTAGCACCATCCGTAGCAACCTGGGCGTCCTCTACATTGCTTCCGTCCACAACCAACGTTCCGTCAGCTAAAACAAACTGAAGTTGAGCTGTTCTTCCAACAGCATTTATAGCTTCTTCTGCGTCTTCAGCACCCGGTATTTCTACTCTTATACGTTTATCCCCTTCTATGGTTACCGACGATTCAGCTACTCCCATTTGGTTTACTCGATTGTCTATTACGGCTCTGGTCTGATCCATCAAGCTTCTAAGTTCTTCACCTTCAAGATCTGTCTGAGCTTCCATAACCACATAAACGCCGCCGTTTATGTCGAGTCCGTATTTCAAAGCATCCTTGGCAGAGCTTATGGAACCTATACCAAAAATGCTGACATACCATGCAAAAAAAGTAATAACAAGCACTAAAAACGCAAGTACTCGTTTCAGCGTATGATTCATTTCCCCAAAACCTCTTCTCTTAATAAAATATATGATTACCAATAAGGCATTTTAATTCATGATATATTGTACTACTTTTTGCCATTATATACAAGCGTAAACTGGTCAGCAAAACGTACTAAAAAAGTCCCGGTCTTCCGGGACTTTATTATCGCCTTATTTGGCGTTATTTTCTTCCATTTCTTCGGTTCTCTCTTCTGCAGCTTTCTCAACC
>UQEW01000084.1 GCA_900540145.1 uncultured Eubacteriales bacterium | reverse complement strand
AATTAACTAATCTTAATTTTCCATCAGCAGAAAAAGCTATAATATGATTATAAATGTTTGTATCTGATGCTGGGGATATAAATTTCATTTCTCCAATTTTATGATTTTCTCTTTCAAAAAATTGATATTTATATCATTGGCATATTGGCTATATATGCTTTCCATTGCTTTTGTATATTCTTCTATTTCTTCATTTCCCATCGCAACATCATTTAAAATAAATGCAATATTAATGGTTCCTCTTTCATTTGTATAAACAAGTGATGGGGCATTTCCGGTCGGATACTTTTTGCTAATAGCTTCTTCACTCATTATATTGAAGTCAGTTGGTATTTTTAGTGAAAAATCGCCTAAATCTTCATATTCTGTTGTAATAGTATTTCCCTGATTTGTTACTATTTCTAATGATGTATCTATTGCTTCTTCATTTTCTTGCGTAAAAGTATATTTTGCCATAATAACACCATCAATAATAACAACTATAATACTTAAAATTAATAAAATTTTTAAAGACTTTGTTTTATCTTTATATTCCGGAATCTTGCTATCTTTTTGATAAGATTCATACATTGTCTTAATTTCTTTATCATTTTTTATATCAATTATTGCAAAAGGTATAGCAACAGCAAAAGCTAAAACTGCATTTAAAATAAAGGCATATAGTGGGATTGTCTCGTTGAATTTAATAATGCATTTAGAAAGATAACAATAATAAGCAGAAATGTTACAATGCCACCATATAAATAGAAATCTTTGAATGCTTTGTTCTCTTTCTTCATTATTTTTTTAAATTCGCTTTTTTCACAACACTTCTCCGCGTATACGTTCTATTTCCAATTGTTTTAAAGTTCGTACTTTCTTCCGTCTCAAATTACAGCATTCAATGCCATTCAAATGCGCGCCCAAATTACACCACTTCATAAGCAGTATACGTATGGCTGAATTGATATCCAAGCTGCTGGGCTAAATGAGCTGATTCAGGATTATGCGCATCCCAATTGGGATATATGCCATTCTCTAAACATTCATATATAAGCCTTGAACCGCATGCATATGCCAGTCCCTTTCGACGGTGCTCCATCTTCGTATCTATTTCTATTTCCAGGTATCCGGGGCCGGAGGCATAAGCGGAGGCTCCGGCGGCGATTTGGTCGTCTTTGATTGCGACAAAACCCATTCCGCCCAGCTTTTCATATTCAGTAAAATCTCCGTAATTTCCTACCAAGTCCTGACTCCAAGGCGCTGAAAGGCATTCAGCGAAAAGTTCTCCGTCTATCCTCCTAATCTCATAACCCGCAGGCGGGGAAGAAAATAAGCTTTTCAATCGCTGCTTATCAAATCCTGAGATATCTTTTTTCATGGCATATCTCGTTATTTTTTTGCTTCTTTCCGGGAAGCATTCTTCAATCGCTTTTTCCCACTGAGAATCAGGCGGCGTCAATATATGAAAGTCTATCCCCCGGTCAAATAAAAGGGCTATGCGTTGAGACACTATTTCTTTGTTTGCCAGCCCGGCAAAAAATGAAAAGTTCCCTAAAGTTGCCACTGCCGATTTCGGTTCCCGTTGGTCGTCGGCATATACGTTGCCCATGATATTACTCAGGCAGACCGACACCATAGGATCGTCAATATTATCAAATAATTTTTGCACATCCTTCATATCCTCCATTTTGTATATCATTTCATATACCTCACCTTCGTTTACTTTTCATTCTTCCCGTTAATCTATTTAATCTGTTTTTTGCTCCATCTCATTAAATACTCGGTCTGTCCTGTGGCCTCGTCAACAGTTTTTTCGCATATTTCAAAGCCTTCTCGCTCATAAAACTGCACCGCTCTGTTATTTTTCTCATAGACGTTCAAAGAGAGTTCTGTCTTAATTCCTTTTGCATAATCCAGCAGCCCTTTGCCTATTCCATGAGACTGGCAGTCCTTACGCACAAAAATTCCCTCTACATAGTTTTCATCCATGCCTATAAATCCTGCTAAGAGGCTGTCGTCAGACTCCCCAAGCAAACCTTTCCTTTCAGCTACGTACACTTCTGCTTGAGGAAGGATTTCTTTTACTTGCTCAAAATTATTTTCCCAATAAGTTTCAGCTATGAACTGATGCGCCTGCTTGTTAGTTTCCAGCCATATGACCATGACACTGTCTAAGTCTTTTTCTTCCATCCTTCTTATTTCATACTCAAGCTCATTACTTCCTGGCACACTGCGATTGCGATCGTTATCGCCTCGCTCACCGCTAATGGTAATCTCTCCGACCGTGCAATCAGCCTCATACATGCGCTCCGGGATCCCATCGTCTCCTCTAACCATGGTAACAAACCGCCAACCGCATTTCTCATAAAAATCAGTATGGTCTGTAACTAAATACAGCCTTTCTATGCCGTTCTTAGCCATTTCACTTCTGGCAAAATCCAGAAGCTTCCTTGCAATTCCTCGATTGCGCCATCTTTCTTCAACATACAGCGCGCACAAGTTAGGAGCTAAATCCTTCCTTTCATGAAAATCGTTATCTATTATTCCTGCTCCGGCGATTATCCTTGCGTCTTCATCTAAAATCACGTACCACTGGGGCGTTGAATTTAAAGCTAAATTCTGTATGGATTTCTTATTTTCATTTCTTTGCCGCACGGAAAGTTTCATGCTTGTCAGATACTCCTCCTCTGGAATGCCCCATTTGGAAGAAAACCAGCAAGCAGCCTTCTCAATGATTTCCGGCCTGTCGCATATGTTTATAATCGTAATATTTTCCATAATTTATTTTCTCTTATTTCCTCCGCACTTTCTTTCGTTTATTCTACCATAATATGTCTTGCTATTAAATCTATTAAATCAATTAAATCACTTAATCAACACATTGTTGGCAATTTCATCCCTTGCAAAGCTTTCAGGGATTTGTTATTCTAAAAACAAGATGATTGTTTTTAATTGCAAAAGGAGGTAGTCATCAATGTACTGTACTAAAAAGATTACAGACGATCTGGTTTGGGTTGGCGCCAATGATCGCCGACTGTTTATGTTTGAAGGCGTCTACTCAGTTCCGAGAGGCGTTTCCTATAATTCATATCTGCTTACCGACGACATCACCGTTCTTTTCGATACGGTAGATAAAGCGGTAAGCGATACTTTCTTCCAGAATATCGAGCACGCCCTAGGCGGCAGAAAGCTGGATTTCGTTGTAATACAACACATGGAGCCGGACCACTCGGCTACGCTGAGCGAGCTGCTGCTCAGATATCCTGACACAAAAATCGTTTGTAACCAGAAAGTTCTGGCTATGATTGATCAATTCTTCAATGTAGACCTTACATCTAAATCATTTATCGTAAAAGAGGGTGACACTCTCAATACAGGGCATCATGTGCTCAAATTTATATTTGCTCCTATGGTGCACTGGCCGGAAGTAATGGTAACTTTCGACGAGACTTCCGGAACACTGTTTTCAGCTGACGCATTTGGGACTTTCGGAGCTCTCAACGGAGCCATATTCGCTGATGAAGTAGACTTTGAGCATAACTACATGGACGAAGCCCGCCGTTATTACTGCAACATAGTGGGAAAATACGGAAATCAGGTGCAGTCCATGCTCAAAAAGACTCACGGCTTAGACGTAAAAATGATTTGCCCGCTTCACGGTTTTGTATGGAGAAGAAACCTGGAGGACTATTTCGACAAATATGTAAAATGGAGCACCTACACACCTGAAGAAACAGGCGTTATGATCGCATACGCATCTGTTTACGGCAATACAGAAAACACTGCTGAAATCATCTCTTCACGCTTAAGAGACAAAGGCATTAAAACCGTAATGTTTGACGTTTCCGTAACGCCGGCTTCAGAAATCATCGCTGCCGCTTTCCAGTGGAGCCACTTGCTTTTTGCTTCCACAACCTACAATGCCGGCATATTCGTTTCCATGGAAGAACTGCTTAATGATCTGGCGGCCCACAATATACAAAACCGCACCGTTGCCTTTGTGGAAAACGGTTCTTGGGCGCCGACCAGCGGAGGCTTGATGCGCAAGATCATCGAAGGTTGCAAGGATATGACTATTCTTGATAATACGATAACCATAAAGTCTGCTCTGAAGCCGGAGCAGAATGCTCAAATCGACGAGTTAGTCGATGCCATCTCTGCCACAATACCTCGCTTTGAAAAGCCTGTTATGGACGAAACCGCCATGGCTGCCGCAAAAGTAGACCCTATAGTTATGCAGAAGTTTTCATATGGTCTGTTCGTACTCACCGCCAAATCAGGCGAAAAGGACAATGGCTGCATCATCAACACAGCGGCTCAGCTTACCAGCTCGCCTAATCGCATAAACATAGCTGTTAACAAGGCCAACTACACTCATGATATGATTCTCAATACAGGAGTTTTCAACATTTCCTTCTTATCTGAGAATACATCTTTTGATACATTCAAGAGATTCGGCTTTGCCAGCGGCAAAGATACGGACAAGTTCGCCGGATTTGAAGAAAATGTAGCGCGCAGCGCCAACGGTCTGCTGTATGTAACTTTAGGCACAAACGCTTTCATGTCAGCTAAAGTTATCGATTCCTACGATTACGGTTCTCACACTTTATTTGTGGCGGAAGTCACCGAAGCAGAGCTTCTCAGCCAGGAGCCTTCAGTAACTTACGCTTACTACTTTGACCACATCAAGCCGAAGCCGCAGCCAAAGATTGAGGAAGAAAAGCACGGCTATGTGTGCAAGATATGCGGATATGTATACGAAGGCGATGAGCTGCCGCCTGACTTTATCTGTCCTCTGTGCAAACACGGCGTAGATGATTTTGAAAAGATATAGAAATTAAGGTTTTCAAAAGAGAAGAAGAGAAAAGAGAGAAAATGCTTTTGGCATTTTCTCTCTTTTTGCTTATTCCATAAAATTTTATTCTGACCTGAGGGCTGCCACAGGGTCGCTTTTTGCTGCTTTGCGAGACGGGATAATACCACCAATCAGCGTCAGCACTATGCTGAGGATGATCAGAATCACCGCAGGAACTACCGGAAGCACAGCGCTGATGTCGCTGGTATTTGCCAGATGGTGAATAAGTGCATTGCCCGGTATCAGTATCAACAATGAGATCAGTATGCCCATCACACCAGCGCACAGGCCTATGATAAATGTTTCAGCGTTGAATACTTGTGAAATATTCCCCTTAGACGCTCCGATGGCACGAAGGATTCCTATTTCTTTCTTCCTCTCCAATACGCTTATATACGTAATTACGCCAATCATAATCGAAGAAACAATAAGCGAAATAGCAACGAATGCAATTAGTACATAGCTGATGACGTCGATTATTGTCGTTACAGATGACATCATTGCACCCACAATATCAGTATAGGTTATAACCTTATCTTTTTGACCGCTGTCCTCCATTTGCTGATTATAGCTGTCAAGGATCGCCACGACCTGCTCCTTGCTTTCAAAGTTGAGCGGATAAATGCTTATCATGCTCGGAGAGTCAAAATCGGCATATCCGAACGTGCGCAAATTGCTGTCGAGCGTCGCACTTTCAGAGCTGCTCATGGACATCATCAGCTCCATCATTTCTTCTCCGCTCATATTTATTGTAAACGCCTCTGAGAAAACATCAGCATCGGTGCTGAGCGCGCTTTGCATCGCATCTCCAAGCTGTGCGCTTATTTGCGATATGTCTACTGTACCGGAGGATGGCGCAAAAGCCTCTTCCATCAAAGCAGCGGCTTCAGGAGTTTCAAGATAAGCAGCAAACTGTTCGCTAAGCGGCGATGAGACACTGCCTCCGTTCTCCTGCATATAAGCCATATAGCCGGCTGTCAACTCCTGTGTCATCTTCTCCATCTGTTCCGGCGAAACAGTCATGCTGTCAAATCCTGAGAAAACTCCACGCGACCATTCCTCTATTATATCCTGAGCCTGATCGGTGGCCATGTATTCTGCTAGATATTCATCAAAACGTGCAGGATCGGTATACCCCAAGTCAGCAGCATACTGCCTGTACCCTTGCATTATATTCGTCATCAGCTCCTGCAACTGTTCCGCGGAAATTGTCATTCCTCCGTTAGACGCGATGATTTCGGCAAAGTTTGCTGCAATAATCTCATTGGCCTGCTGCGTCTTAAGATAGTCATTCAGACTACCGAGAGCCGCGCCACTGCCTGCCTCACTGCTAGATCCTGTGCCTGCATTTTGCGCGCTGTATTCTTGAAAACCTTCCATAAGAGCAGCCATCATCTTCTGCATGTTAGCGGGAGTCATACTGCCGGCCGCATTTTGCATCATATCTCCAAACGCCTTTTCCATCGCTGAAGCAATTACACTTTCATCAACAGTGAAGGCTTCCTGCATTTTTGTTTCATCAATCGTGAACATGCTGTTCATATCAAACCCTGAGTTCCCATCCTGCTCGCCAAAAGCTTCTCCTGTCAGAACATTGTACGACCTGTCAGCAAGCTGGTCCTTGACTATCTGGCTCTGTGCGGCCTGCTCTGCCACATATTCTGTCAGCGAAGCAGGGTAACCGATGCCGGTCATCAACATGAGGCCATTGGCATCCTCTGACGGCTGCACGATGCCGACAATTTTGAGATCTTCCGCTGCCTCTGCAATGCTGTTCATGTACTCACTGTCTTCCTGCTTATCTTTCCATATTCCGTACCGGCTGTCATATTGATACAAATCTGCAGCATTGATGATCTTAAAAGTTATACTGAGAATATCGTCGTATGAATACGAAGCGCTATTTTCCGGCACGGTAACATTTTCTTCATTTATGAACTGCTGTATCATATCGTCCAGCTCATGATAATCACGCAGCCCCAGGGTATAAAGCATAAAATCACTAATGTTGCCGTTTTGTGAAAGCACAAGAACACATTCGTTATAATTTTCAGGCCAACGTCCGGCTTTAACATCATACTGGCTCTGATATAGCTCAGGGTTTTCTGGCATTTGATAAAACATGTCCGTGCTCATCATAGTCGACATCATGCTGTTGGCACCTGCCGACGAGCCGAATCCCAAGGCGGCAAACGATGTGTCCGGATTTACCTGCCGATATCCGTCACCACTTTTCCCAAATATTAGCGGATCTATATCATACGAATATTCTATCGCACTTGTATATTGCTCTATTCCACTGTCTCCGTTGTCAAGATAATCCTTAAGTGACGCGAGGTCGTTTGAGTTTACGGTAGCAAACATGCTCGACAGCATATCGATGACATTGATCTCCCCATCAGAATTTCCGCTTCCGCTTTCATCATCCTCTCCTGTTTCCGCCGTACCGGTCATGTCTGCCAGCATAGATGAAAAATCAAGGCCAGCACTCTGTATCTGCAAAGGGTACTGCGAAAGCGTCTCGCTTTCAACCGTCTCAATGTACCTGTTGACACCAGTAGAAAGCGAAAGTATTAGGGCGATTCCGATAATACCTATCGAACCGGCAAAAGAGGTCAGGATCGTTCTAGCTTTTTTTGTCCGCAGATTATTGAAGCTCAGCGAAAGGGCTGTCAAAAAGGACATCGAAGACTTTCCCATGTTCTTATGCTGAGGCTCCTTCAGCGAAGATGCTTCCGGCTCAAAAGGATCTGAGTCGGAAATTATTTTTCCATCCCTTAAGTTCACTATACGTGTGGCATATTGCTGTGCCAGCTCAGGATTGTGAGTTACCATAACTACAAGCCTGTCTTTTGCTACTTCTTTTAGCAAATCCATAACCTGCACGCTGGTCTCACTGTCAAGCGCTCCCGTTGGCTCGTCAGCCAGCAGGATGTCAGGATCGTTTACAAGAGCTCTGGCAATGGCCACTCTCTGCATTTGTCCTCCTGACATCTGATTTGGTTTCTTATGAAGCTGATCACCGAGACCTACCTCTTCCAGTGCTCTGATTGCCCGCGATCGTCTTTCTGCTTT
>UQEW01000083.1 GCA_900540145.1 uncultured Eubacteriales bacterium | reverse complement strand
AAAAATAAACAAATTTTATCAGCGCAGGAAGATCTGCTACTTCTCACACTTGCAACGTACGAAAAGAAAAGTAAAAGAAAACCCCTTCATGAGACTTTTATGAAGCTTTTTTCCATCAATTTGCTTTGAGCGTTTTCCTGTTCTCAGCCAACGTATCTAAAAGATAAAGAGTTTCATCCAGGTTTTTCTTTTCATCCACCGTCAGTCTTATAAAAGGCTGTTGTCCACCGTGGATGAATAATTTTGGACCGTACTTTTCCGCAGCGTTGGCAAGAGCGTATCCGCTTAGCGGGTTTTCAGGAGCAAAACTAAGCGTTACCTTGTTTTTATCCTGTTTTATTTCCGTAATCGACATCAGCTCTGCCAGATACCTTATGTGAGAAATCTTCACCAGATTGATGGTCTGCCAAGGCACATCCCCGAATCTGTCCAAAAGCTCATCTATAACTTCATCTTCGTCATCCCATGTCCTTACTGAAGCGATTTTTTTATACATCTGAAGCTTAGCCGACTCGCTCTCGATATATGTCTCAGGAATGTAAGCCGATGCTTTAAGCTCGATATTAATCTCCGCTTTATCATCGTTGACTATTTCACCCTGCAAAGCTCTCACGGCGTCGTCTACCATCTTACAGTAAAGCTCATATCCAACGTTGAGCATGTGTCCATGTTGCTCAGAACCCAGCATATTGCCGGCGCCTCTGATTTCAAGGTCTCGCATGGCCACTTTGAATCCGGCTCCGAATTCTGTAAACTCGCGAATCGCTTTTAATCTTTTTTCTGCCGCTTCAGTAAGAACCTTATCGCGCTGATACATCAGATAAGCGTAGGCCTGCCTGTTGGAGCGGCCCACCCGTCCTCTCAGCTGATACAGCTGGGAAAGGCCGTATCTGTCGGCATCCATTATTATCAGCGTATTGGCGTTGGGAATGTCTATACCGGACTCTATAATCGTAGTGCATACCAATACATCCTGCTCCCCATTGATGAAATTTATCATGGTGTCTTCCAGCAGGTTCTCATTCATTTGGCCGTGACCTATGGCTATTCTTGCCTCCGGAACCAGCTGCTGAATCTTGTCTGCTACCTGATGTATGCCTCTAACACGGTTAAACACCACATAAATCTGTCCGCCTCTGTCCATTTCCCTGCGGATTATATCCTTTATCAGTTCATCGTCCTGTTCCAGCACATAGGTCTGCACCGGATATCTCTCTTCCGGCGGTTCCTCAATTAAGCTCATATCTTTGATTCCGGTAAGGGACATGTTGAGGGTACGCGGTATAGGAGTAGCCGAAAGGGTCAAAACGTCTACGTTCTTTTTCAGTTTTTTAATCTGCTCCTTGTGCTCGACTCCAAATCTTTGTTCTTCATCTACAACCAAGAGTCCCAAATCTTTAAAACGTATGTCTTTGCCTAAAAGCCTGTGAGTGCCTATAATTAGGTCAATTTCACCGGTTTGCAGCTTTGCTGCTATATCCTTTTGCTGAGCGTCGCTCCTAAATCTGGACAACATCTCAATGTTGAAGGGGAAGCCTTCGAACCGCTCCTTCAATGTATAAAAATGCTGGTTCGCCAATATGGTGGTAGGCACTAAGATGGCGGCCTGCTTGCCGTCGTCCAGACATTTGAATATGGCTCTCGCAGCCACTTCGGTTTTTCCGAAACCCACATCACCGCAAAGCAGCCTATCCATAGGGAAAGGCTTTTCCATGTCTTCTTTTATCTCTTCTGCGGCTTTCAGCTGATCCTGCGTTTCCTCATATGGAAAATCGTCTTCAAATTGCTTTTGCCACACGGTATCTTTCTCAAAAGCATGGCCTTTTTCCATCTTACGGCTGGCATACAAATCTATCAAATCTTTTGCCAGCACCGCTACTGCCGCTTTGGCCTTGGCTTTGGTAGTTTTCCATTCGCCGCCGGAAAGCTTATTTATCTTTGGAGCGACTCCATCTCCTCCGATATATTTTTGTACCAGCTCCATCTGTTCTACAGGAACGTAAAGCACATCGTTTCCTGCATATTTTATCTTGATGTAATCCTTTTTCTCACCCTGAACCTTCAGCTGTTCTATCCCTGTAAACTTCCCTATTCCGTGGCTTTCATGAACCACATAGTCGCCTGTCTTTATGTCGGAAAACGAGCGTATCTTCTGCCCTTTATCTTTAAAAGCTTTTTTGCGCTTTCCCTTTTTCTTGTGCTGAAAAATATCATTCTCACATATCCAGCACTTTTTTTCATCGGGAAAGTCAATACCTGAAGTAAGGCTTCCTTTAGCAAAAGCCACATGGCTCTTAAGTCCCATTCTTGATACGAAATCCTGCATGTTTTCCATTCTTCCGTCAGAATTAAAGACAAAAGTTATGGAATAGCCTTTCTTATCATAAGTTTTCAGCTCAGACTCAAGCAATGTCAAATTGCCGCCGAAATTTATCATCTGCCTGCTGTTGATATTTATTATCTTGTCAAAAGTATCGACACCTTTTATTCGTTTAGGAAACGGAGTAAAAGCAATCGTACCCTTACGTTGAAATACAGGTTTAAGGTCTGCAGTGCCGGTTATCAGCTCTGCGTCTCTTGGAACGGCTTCGCCTCGCTCGAGGAGAACCTTGAAGTCCTCTTTCAGCTCTTTTTCCCTAAGCTCCAGCAGCTCCCATATTCTCTCCGGGTCATCCAGCATTATTACGCCGCTTGTCATGTAATCCCAAAGATACTCAGTTCTTTCACAAAAGTATTGTATATAGTTTTCCAGATATTTTAAGTCGGAAATGTTTTCGATGTAATCACATATCTGTTCTTTCAGTTCTGTAAGCTTATCAGCAGCCTGCGGCGATTTGTCCTTGAGTCTTTTAGCTTGAGCCTCGTACTCTTTTCGTATGGCTTGGCAGCCCGCTTCCAGCATATCGTATGAAGCTACCAGCTGTCTGGCCGGGTAAATTTCCACCGATTTCAGGTTTTCTATAGAACGCTGAGTATCTTGGTCGAAAGTCCTGATGGAATCTATTTCCGTGCCGAAAAGCTCTATCCTGTATGGGTTGTCGCTATCGGGAGCAAATATATCTATTATGCCTCCCCTTATGCTGAACTGTCCCTGGCTTTCCACCATCTCAGAGAATTCATACCCCATGGAAATAAGCTTTTCTCTAAGAATATCCAAATCCGAATCGTCTCCAAGCACAAGTTTTATGACGTTCTCCAAATAATAATCATGGGGACTTATCTTTTTAACGGCAGCCGAAACAGGCGCTATGACTATAACAGACTCACCTGTCATCAGCGCCTTCAAAGCCTTCATCCTCTCGATCAACTGGTCGTGATTTTTGGCTTCATATCTTAAAAATATCTGTTCCTCCTCCGGCATTACCAGTATTTTTTTATCTTTCACAAAAAAAGAAAGATCACTTGCCAATCTTCTGGCTCTGACATAAGTCGGCACTAAGATCAAACTCTGACTTTCTTCTTTGGAAAAGTAAGCTGCTGCCGGAGCAACGCGGGATTCGGATACGCCCGAAATGTTAATCATCCTTTGCTTCCTCACAAGATTTGCTTTCTTTTTTTGGTCTTACATTGTATTCATTCATGGCTTTTTCTATGCCTTTTTCTACTATGCAAGCTGCGCTCTCTGCTGCTTTTATCACAGCTTCCGAAAGCTGCTTCTGTTCTTCTTTAGGTACCCCTCCTATGACATAACCTATCAAATTTCCTTTTTTGCCTGCACCGGCCTCTGCTCCTATGCCTACCCTTATTCGCGGGAAATCTTCCGTCCTTATATGATAAAGGATGTTTCTCATGCCGTTGTGAGTACCTGAACTCCCCTTTTTTCTTATTCTTATGGTTCCGGTCGGTATGTCTATATCGTCATATATCACAATCAGATTTTGAGGATCCAGCTTGTAAAAATCCACAATCTCTCTGACAGCTTCTCCGCTTAAGTTCATATAGGTCTGCGGTTTTACCAGTACAACTTTTTGGCCGGCGATGTTGCCTTCGCCGACCAAAGATTTAAATTTTATCTTGTTGATTTTGATGTCATACTTTTGCGCCAAAACGTCTACCGCCAAAAATCCCATGTTATGACGAGTGTTCTCGTATTTTTTCCCCGGATTTCCAAGGCCTACAATGATGTACATTATTTGTCCTCTTTTATCGTCTTTATGTATCCAATCGAGCTACACTTATCAATCGCACACAGCTATCAATCAAACAGCACGCTGATGGAACCGTTGGTAAATACTCTGGTCATTGCCTCTGCAAACAGAGGAGCAACTGACAAGAACGTCATCTTATCCAGCTTCTTTTCTTCCGGCATAGGCACAGTATTCAAAAGCACCAGTTCTTCTATTGCCGAATCTCTGAGTCTCTGTATTGCAGGACCGGAAAGAACCGGATGGGTTGCTGCTGCTTTTACGGATTTGGCACCCAAATCCTTGATGGCATTGGCTGCGTTGCATATGGTGCCCGCTGTATCAATCATATCGTCGATTATTATACAGTTTTTATCTTCAATGTTTCCTATGATATTCATTATCTCGCTCTTGTTAGGTTCCGGTCTTCTCTTATCTATGATGGCGATAGGACAATTGAGATATTGGGCTAAATTTCTTGCTCTCGTAACGCTTCCGTGATCCGGCGATACCACCACCAGATCTTCTACATTCTGTTCTTTTAAATATTTAGCGATTATAGGCATACCCAGCAGATGATCCACAGGAATATTGAAATATCCCTGAATCTGGTTGGCATGAAGGTCCATGGTCAGAACTCTGTCTGCACCGGCTGCCATGATGAGATCAGCCACCAATTTTGCTGTGATAGGGTCTCTTGCTTTGGCCTTTCTATCCTGCCTGGCATATCCGTAATAAGGGATTACAGCGTTGATACGCCCTGCCGACGCCCGCTTCATAGCGTCGATCATGATCAGCAGCTCCATCAAATTGTCATTCACAGGGCTGCAAGTCGATTGAATTATGTAAACATCCAGTCCTCTGACAGTTTCCCAGATATTTACGGAGATCTCACCGTCGCTGAATTTGGTAACAGTGGCCTTGCCTAAAGGTTTTCCCATTATTCCGGAAATTTCGTTAGCAAGCTCCATGTTGGAATTGCACGCAAAGATCTTATAGTCAGCAAATACTCCGCTTCTCAATTTTTTTACCTCGCCTTCTTAATCGTTCTCTTAGCTATTTCTTCTTTTTCAAAATACCTCTTTTTGAAACCCATCCCGGTATTTTCTTTCCGCGGGATCTGGCTATATACAATGTGTCCCCTTCCACATCTTCGGTAACTGTGCTTCCTGCCGCAATATATGCTCCCTCTCCCACGTTTACAGGAGAAACAAGGTTGCTGTTGCATCCGATAAAAGCTCCGTCTGCCACATTGGAGCGGTACTTCTTAGTTCCATCGTAGTTTACAAAAACTACTCCGCATCCGAGGTTGACGTCCTTGCCGATATCGGAATCTCCTATATATGTAAGATGAGAAGCTTTGCTTCCGTCTCCTATATTGGAGTTCTTCACCTCTACAAAATCTCCTATCTTACATTTAGATCCTACATTGCTTCCGGGTCTCATATACGCAAACGGCCCTACTTTAGTTTCGCTGCCCACAGAGCTGTCTATGATAACGGAGCTTTTTATCTCCGCATTGTCATCTATTTTAGAGTTAGTGATAACCGTATTTTGACCTATATAGCAGTCCCTGCCTATGACAGTTTCTCCCTCTAAAGTCACGCACGGTCCTATTAGAGTGCCTTCTCCTATAACTACTGTATCATCGATATAAGCTGTCATTTCGTCCACGAAGCGAACGCCGTTATTTACATGCTTTTCTACTACGGCCAACCTACGAGCCTGCTTATTTTTCACATTCTCTGAAAACATTACAAACCTCCCGTAAACTGATTTTTCGTTTGATAGACTGTTTTTTCGTTTGATGTCCGGAATCAGTTTTCCAATATCATCTCTCCGACTTTATATATGTCTCCTGCTCCCATGGTTAGAACCAGATCTCCGCTTTGCGCGTTTTTGCACACATGGTCGGCTATCTTGTGAAAATCGTCCATGAATATGACTTCTTTATCAGGATATGCTTTTTTTATGCTTTCAGCCAGCTGCTGTGAAGAAATTTTATAAATATTTTTCTCCCTTGCCGCATATATTTCTGCTAGAACCAGAACATCAGCCTTTTCAAATGCGCCTGCAAATTCGTCAAACAGCGCCATGGTTCTTGTATAAGTGTGAGGCTGAAACAAACACCAAAGCTTATTGTGCGGAATGTTTTGGCATGCAGTCAAAGTAGCCTTTATCTCAGTAGGATGATGAGCATAATCGTCTACTATTTTAACACCTTTTTCTGTCGTCCCTACTATGTCGAAGCGCCTTTGAGTACCGTGGTAATTTTCCAGAGTTTCCTTTATCACTGCCACTTCCACGCCGAGGCTGTGACAGCATGCAAAAGCTGCCAAAGCATTTAAGATATTGTGTTCTCCCGGTATGGAAAGCTGTATCCTGCACAAATGTCTGCCCTGGTTTTCCACATCAAAAGAAGGCATGCCGCTTTCATTGAAAACTATGTCTTTAGCATAATAGTTGCATTTTTCGTTAAGGCCGAAAGTTACAACGTTTTTTAGCCCTTTTATCACTTTATTGACAAAAGGATTGGCCTCGTAAGCGACTATCAGCCCGTCTTCCGGTACAAGAGACGCGAATTTATCAAAGGAATTCACAATATGGTCTATATCTTTAAAATAGTCCAGATGATCTGAGTCAATATTTAAAATTATCTCAATTTTGGGCTTTAAGCTCAAAAAGCTGTCCATATACTCACAGGCTTCCGTAACGAAGTACTGACTGCCGCCTACCCTTACGTTTCCTCCTATTTCGGAAAGGTTGCCTCCTACCAGTATGGTAGGGTCCAGCTTAGCTCTCTCTAAAATTAAAGAAACCATAGAGGTGGTTGTAGTCTTCCCGTGAGTACCTGATATAGCTATGCTGTTTTTATATTCCTCCATCAGAATGCCCAGCATCTGAGCTCTTGTAATAGCCGGAATGTTTCTTTTTGCTGCTTCCAAAAGCTCAGGATTGTCAGCTCCCACTGCTGACGAGTAGACTACCAAATCTGCGTTTTGCACATTTTCTGCTCTATGGCCGATAAATATCCTTGCGCCCTTCGACGCAAGGTTAGTTGTCATCTCTGATTCTTTCATATCAGAACCTGTTACATTGTATCCTCTGTCCAGGAGAATCTCTCCTATGGCTGAAAGCCCGATTCCTCCTATTCCGATACAATGTATATATTTATGATCTGTCAGATTAATCATTCTTGCTGCTCCTTCAGTTGGTTTAATGATTATCATCAATATAGTTCCCTTGGGACATTATAGCATATTACCTGTAAAAATGCTTCTATATTTGACAAAAATTTAAAAAGAATTATATTTTCTTTTTATATTATATTCTCCAAATATCTAAAATGTATCAAAGCAATAATTTACCATTATTTCTAAATAATATCATAATTTGAAATATTTATTGCAAAACAACAGCTTATAAGTTATACTTAATATGACTAAAAAAGTGGAAGTGTAAGAAAGGTGGAAAGAAACATGGAGATTACCGACGTAAGGATCAGAAAAGTCGCTGACGAAGGGAAAATGAAGGCAATCGTATCTATAACGTTTGATGAAGAATTCGTAGTCCACGACATCAAGATCATAGAAGGCCAAAACGGTCTCTTTATAGCTATGCCGAGTCGTAAGATGAGTGAAGGTGATTTCAGAGATATTGCTCATCCTATTTTATCAGAAACGAGGAACAAAATCAAAGATGCAATCTTCGCCGAATACGAAAGAACTCTTCAAGAGCAATACGATGCTCAAGAAGCTTAAAGCTTTTATATAAATCGAGTAGGAGGCGGTGACTAGCCGCCGTCCTCTCACACCACCGTACGTACG
>UQEW01000082.1 GCA_900540145.1 uncultured Eubacteriales bacterium | reverse complement strand
CCTATATTGCCTTCGTTTGGGAATATATTCCAATTTTCGTGACAAAATTTCGTTTTTTTACGTTTTTTGTCATCGCAATCCGACAAGCGAATCGTAAGCTCAATCCCGACAACCGAATCCGCAAACAGAACTCGCAAACAGGACTCGCAAGCAGGACTCGCAAACAGAACTCGCAAACAGGACTCGCAAGCAGAACTCGCAAGCAGAACTCGCAAACAGAACTCACAATTCGAATCAAGCGGCCATGAGCGGTTACCGTTTGCCTGCTTCTATAACACGTATAATATTGGTATTGCCCGGGACATCTACAGGCATGCCTGCACTGATGACCAGCATGTCTCCCTCTTCAATCATTCCTTCCTCGATGGCCCTTTCGGCGCTGTGATGAAAAAGTTCCTCTATATCGTATCTGTATTCAGCCATCATCGGGCTTACGCCCCAAATCAATGAAAGTTGATGATAAGTCTTTTTATACGGAGTAGAGCCTATTATCAGCATATCCGGTCTGAATTTAGACATTCTGCTGGCCGTATAGCCGGTCTTGGTTATGGCCATAAGAGCAGTCGCATTGATGTCCTTTGCCAGAGTACAAGCTGCGTGACCTACGGCGTTGGTAGTATCGGTGGCGTTCATCTCGTGCCATATCATATTTCTTGCCGGGACCTTAGGCTGGTCATCCTCTGCTTGTTTGGCGATCTTTGCCATGGCGCTTACGGCCTCTACCGGATACCTTCCTGCCGCCGTCTCACCGGAAAGCATGACTGCAGTCGTCCCGTCGAATACGGCGTTGGCCACATCCGTTATTTCAGCTCTGGTGGGTATCGGGCTCGTTATCATAGATTCAAGCATTTGTGTAGCGGTGATAGCTATCTTTCCCGACTGGACGCAACGCCTGATAAATCTTTTCTGGATGCCCGGCAGCTTTTCATAGGCCACCTCTACTCCCAGGTCTCCTCTTGCTACCATTATTCCATCAGAAGCTTCAAGAATTTCTTCAAAGTTTTCGATTCCCTGGGTGCTTTCTATTTTGGCTATTACTTTGATTTCTTTGCCGCCGTTTTCAGCCAGGAGTTTCTTGATTTCCAATACATCCTTTGCGCTTCTTACGAAAGAAGCTGCTATATAATCCACGTCATTTCTGATTCCGAACAGTATATCTTCTCTGTCCTGAGGACTTATATACTGCATATTGAGTTTAACGTTAGGAAGATTGATGCCTTTGTGATTGCTTATCTTTCCGCCGTGGATGACGGTTCCTGTGACTTCTTTCTCGTTGGTTCCCGTAACTTTTATAACGATTTTTCCGTCATTGATAAGCACCGTATCTCCCGGAACCACCTCTTTAGGCAAGTCTTTGTAGGTAACTGAAGCTCTCTCCTTATCGCCTTCGATGGCCTCTGTGGTCAAGGTGAATGTCTGACCGTCTTCAAGAGTTTCCTCTCCTCTGGCAAAATTGCCTGTCCTTATCTCCGGACCCTTTGTATCCAGCAGTACAGCTGCCGGCATCTTTAAACTGTCCCTCACATGGCGGAATTTTTCTATTGTCTTCTTATGCTCTTCGTGAGTTCCGTGAGAAAAGTTCAGCCGTACCACATTCATACCGGCTTTCAGCATAGCCTCCATCGTCTTTTCATCTGATGAGGATGGTCCCAAGGTGCAAACAATCTTCGTTTTTTTCATATATGCCCTCCAAATATTTATATATCAACTAATAAAAAGTTGCCACTTCCTCTTCCGGAGCCGGGACTTTTTCTATATCGGTTACGTAAAATACCGGTCCCTCGCTTTGATACATGTGATTGAATTCCTTTTTTACTTTAGCTGTCATTAAAACCCAACCTCCATGAGAAAGTTCCTGCGCTTTGTCATACTTGGCTACAAGTCCGCCAAACTGAATGTCTTCGATGCAGCATGTCATGATATGTCTTCCTATGACAAACTCATCATCGTCGAGGCCTCCTCCCAGCAGGGACCGTCCCTTTATGGTCATTAATTTATCGTAATATTTTTCCTCTTCTTCATTCATGTCCGTATACCAAATGGCATAATCCTGGTCGCTTATTTCAATGACCGGCGCTTCAAGATCATAAGGCAGCGGGTCTTCAATGTTGTCGAATTCGATGTGATCCTTATCGTATTCATATATTATCTGGCAGCGTCTGTTGATAACTCTGACTATCTTGTGAAAGTCCATCTTATCCATGGAAAGGTCAAAATGTTTAAATACTATAGCTTCCGGAGATTTCAGCTTATCTACGGTAAGATTCCGCATATTATTGTTATATGTCAAATATGTGCGAGAATCAGCAAATGACATTTCCTGATAAACTCTCCAGTTTTCCGGCATAGCAGCATAAAAATTGTCCAAAAGCCACATACCGTTGTATTCCACAATTATCCTTTCAAACCTGTATTTCTCCTCCAGACCTTTAAGATATTCTTCCGTCAAATCTTCCTCATCATCTAACGTAACTATTTTAACATTGGATGCTGCAAATTTTATCGGCGATAGCTCTGCTTCACCTTCTTCACATAAAAGCACCAGAGTCCTTTCGCCTCCGTTAAACTGAGGGTCCTCCAAAGTTTCCTGTATGAACGTAGTTTTGCCGGCATCCAAAAATCCGGTAAATAAATACACGGGTATTTCTCTGATTTCTGTCATCTAAATCAGCCTCCTGCATTTTCTTCTAAAAACTGCTTTTTCCGCAGTTTACAGCCCAAAAAGTTCTTTAATCGCCTGATAGTTCAGTTCTGAGCCGATAACACAGATTCGGCCTGTTACTTCCGCGCTTCCTGTTCTTACATCAGCTTCTCCCGGAACATAGTCGAAATGTATCCATTCTCCGGAAGCACCTTCTACTATTCCTTTTGCTCTGAGTACAAAGCCGTATGTTTTTTGGTCTTCCAGGCACTTAAGGATGTCTTCCATCTCTTGAGCGCTGTACTTTTTAGTCGTCTCTTCTCCGATGCTGTCAAAAACTTCATCAGCGTGATGATGTCCGTCGTGGTCATGATCGTGACCGCAGCAGCAGTGCTCATCGTGATGATGTTCATGGTCATGATGATGATCGTGGTCGTGATGATGGTCGTGGTCATGGTCGTGGTGGTCGTGATGAGCATGACCATCATGGTCGTGGTGTTCATGAGCATGCTCAAGATGCTCCTCCTCCAGATGGTGCAACGCAGCCTCAATGGTATCCTTCTTTTCCATGGCCGCCAAAATTTGCTTCCCGTCAAGCTTATCCCAATCTGTTGTTATGAGCACGGCATGAGGATTGTGCTCTCTCAGCAGCTCTGTTACCTGCTGCAACTTTTCTTCAGTAAGCTTTGAAGTATGGCTCAAAATTATCGAGCTGGCATGCTCCACTTGATTGTTGAAAAACTCTCCGAAATTTTTCATATATATTTTAGCTTTTCCGGCGTCTACAACGGTAGTAAAGCCGTTTAGCTTAACTTCATCGATATGAAGGTTTTCCACAGCTTCGATTATATCGCTCAGCTTGCCTACTCCAGATGGTTCAATCAATATTCTTTCAGGCTTAAACTGCTCCACAACCTGTCTGAGAGCTTTTCCAAAGTCCCCCACAAGGCTGCAGCAGATGCATCCTGAATTCATTTCATTTATTTCGATTCCCGAGTCCTTAAGAAATCCGCCGTCAATACCTATTTCACCAAACTCATTCTCTATTAAAACTACTTTTTCTCCCTTATATGCCTCTTCTATAAGCTTTTTAATAAGAGTGGTTTTTCCGGCTCCCAAAAAACCCGAAAAAATGTCTACTTTTATCATTCTAATCATCCCTTTTCCTATTTTTATTTCTTTCTGACTGCTAAATAATTATACCACTTTTATTTATAAATTAAAAGTGATATACTGGTTACATAACGGTAAAATGTGATGGAGGTTATTATGGATACAGGTTCAAGAGAATATGAAGTTTGCCTTTGTCGCCATGTGACAAGAGGGGAAATAGAAGATTTCGTAGAAGAGACTGGCATACTTGATCTGAAAGAAGTGTGCGAAAAGCTCAACATAGGCAACAAATGCGGCGCATGCAGAGAAATGATACAGGAAATAATAGACAGCCGTAATTAACGCAATGCAAAACCGGCGATGTATTGATTCGCCGGTTTTTAATGGCTATTAAGAAATTGGCTAAGAGGAGGCATTTTAGCCTTATATATTTGAATCAGCTTATGCGTTTTCTAGCTACTGTAAGCTTTTCTAACGTATAGCCTCTTTCAAAACGATCCAGGTATACTTGACTGCACTTTCTGTATTTGTCAAAAATTTTTTTTGCTTTTTCTTCGTCTCCGTATACTTTCCAATATCCCACCATTTTGCAGTCTTTCGCTTTGTTATGAATAAAGCCACATACATCTTCCGGCGGGAATCCCAGAAAAACTCCAACTTCATGAGGAAACTCAGATGATTCCTTCATTCGCTGTATGAGCTTTGTAATGCATTTTTCAACATTGCCGCAGCAATATCCCAATTGATTCATCAAATCACATACCATCTTATTTTCCATATCTCTTTTAAGATATTCCGGACGAAAAACATATAAGAGCATCTTATTGTCTCTGTTCCTAAGCGGTATCACCCTGATACCTTTGTCTCTGAAGACCCCGTTGATTCTTCGTATAAAAGTCTTCATGGAATCGTCATCTTCAAACACGCATGAAAAAATATTTCCTGTTTTAATGGCTGCCAAAGTCGGGGCACAATGTTGTATTAATAATTTCTCTGTCATTTCTATCCAGCATTTAGTTAGTTATGTCTAACCACTCCGTTAAATTTTAGTTAGCTTTAGCTAACTTGTTTTAAGTTTAAATGCTTTCCTCCTTTTTGTCAATATCTTTTTATTATTTTTTCCGATAAAAATATAAAAAACCTGCCATGTTTTTCATGGCAGGTGCCGGGCTCGTTAAAACCGTAATATTTACTTTCTTCCTGCGACTATCTTATAATAAGCATTGGATGTTATGCGGTATACTACCACATAGAATAATGCAAATACCAGGAAGCTTATGGCTGTAGTCAAAATGAGAAGTTTAATGTTGATCAGATTGAACAGCATCAGCATCTTCTGAAGCAGCGGGAACGCAAACGCGAGATGTATGCCCGCCATACAAAGCGGCAGGAAAAATACTGTCAGCAATTGTGAGTTTATGCTCTTTCTTATGTCCTTTTTAGTCATGCCAACCTTCTGCATAATATCAAATCTGGACTGGTCTTCATATCCTTCAGAAATCTGTTTATAGTATATTATTAGGACTGCCGCGAAAATAAATACTATGCTCAGCATTATTCCCAGGAAGAACAGGCCGCCAAAGGTGCCATAGAAATCGTCTCTGTTTTCAGCAAGACTTTCACAATACGCGCTAAAACCTCCATCTTCGGCCCCTAAGCTCTTATATTCCTCATACAGCTGATTTTTAAGGTCAGTCTGCTGGGCTTCAGATATAGATGTATTGAAGCTGTAATTCCAACAGAACGTGTTGTACGATGAAACATCTTTTAAAGAAGCCGCTATTTTTTCAAAATCATCAGTTACGATAAACACAGCGGGCGTTACATCCGTTGCCGCATTAGGATTGGCTATAAAATTATCTAAAATTTTAGACACGTGTATCGTTGTGCCATCTTTAAATGCGATGTTCTCATAATCGTATCCGCCTCTGTTGACATATATCATCGCCTCTCCTGTTTCCAGTGTCTCGCTCTGCCCTGTCATTTTATTATAGTCTTCAAGAGGCATAATGTAATACACATATAAATTGTCATAAGAGCCCGCATTGAAAGATGAATATGCTTCTATATCAAGGTCGACCGTCCCATCTTCATTGACAAGTCCGGTAAAGGCCGCATAACGATAATCCAGTATATCCGTCTCATCGGCATTTTTGTCGGCGATTATCTCTTCTGCTTTGCCACGCAAAGTTTCTATGTTGCTCTCAGTCATGCTGTCAATGTCTGCAAAGTTCACTTCTGCATTGATATCCCGCGGATATCTGGAGCTTAAAGCGTCTGAAGCGCCAAAGTAAAGGCAGGAAGTGGAAGCTATCATGACAAGAACCATGGTTCCCAAAATACATATGGAAGCCAAGCCTGCGCCGTTTCTTTTCATTCTGTAAGCCATAGACGATACAGATACAAAATGATTTGCCTTATAATAATATTTCTTGTTTTTCTGCAGCAGCCTGCACATCACTACTGAGCCGGATATGAACAGCAAATAAGTACCGATTATTACCATGACTACAGCCGCAAAGAACCATATCAAAGCAGACAACGGGTCAGAGATGGTAACCGCCATATAATAGGCCCACGCCAGAGCTGCCGCGCCTAAAATGGCTATAAACCAATTGCCTTTAGGTTGCCTCTCACCATAGCTATCACTGCGCAGCATAGTTATAGGGTCGGAAATCTTAATTCGTATGAGAGAATAAACCAGCAAAAGCGCGAAAATTACTAAAAACGCTATCGCCGTATCGACAAGAGACTCAGCAGATACGGATATGGTATATGTCACTTGCCCCTTCATGACATTTACCAGGCTGAGCTCTGCCAGCTTTGAAAGAACTACACCGAGCCCCAGGCCCACTATTAAGGAAACGGCTGCAGTGATGGCAGTTTCCCAAAACAGTACGCGGCCTATGTTGAACTTATCCATACCTAAGATGTTATAAAGTCCGAATTCCTTTCTCCTTCTTCGCATAAGAAAAGAATTGGTGTAAAACAGGAATATCACAGAAAATATTATTATTATCCATGAGCCCATTCCTAACATCGCTTGGAGAGACGCCGCCCCCGGCATGTTGGAGAACACAGGCGTTACGGAAAGAAAATTTATGATATATTCCATCATCACCATTCCAACGCAGGTCAGAATATAAGGCAGATAAAAGCTTTTATTCTTCCTCATGCTGGAAAACGCCAGCTTTGGATAAAATCCGTTCTTCATTGTCTGTCACCACCTGCCTGCAGCATGGTCAGCGTATCGGAAATCTTCTGATACATCTGCTGACCGGTCCCCTGGCCGCGATAAATTTGGTGAAAGACTTCCCCATCTTTGATAAAAAGCACTCTGCCTGCATTGCTTGCAGCTTTAACAGAATGAGTTACCATCAAAATGGTCTGCCCGTTTTCATTGATTTCTCTGAAAAGCCCCAGCAATTCGTCAGTAGATTTGGAGTCCAGCGCTCCTGTAGGCTCATCGGCCAAAATTATCTTAGGATTGGTTATAAGAGCTCTCGCTACTGCCGCACGTTGTTTCTGTCCCCCTGATACCTCATACGGATATTTTCTCAAGAGCTCTGAAATCCCCAATTTGCCGGATATTAGTTTCAGCCTGCCGCTCATTTCTTTGTATGTCTTGCCTGCAAGCACCAACGGCAGATAAATATTGTCTTCTATTGAAAAGGTGTCCAGCAGATTGAAATCCTGGAACACAAACCCCAGATTGTCTCTTCGAAAAGTCGCTATGTCCGATTCTTTTATGGAAGCTAAATCTTTTCCGTCCAACATTACGCTTCCGCCGGTAGGCTTATCGAGAGCTGCCAAGATGTTTAACAGCGTAGTCTTTCCTGAGCCTGATTCTCCCATTATGGCTACGTATTCCCCTTGTTCAACGCTGAAATTGACATTTTTAAGCGCCTCAACCTTGGCTCCGCCGAAGCGGGTGGTATAAACCTTTCTGAGACTGTTGACTTCCAAAATGCTCATTTTATAATCATCCCCCTTTGTGATTTTCATGTAACAATAATATCAAAAAAGCGATATTGGCGCCATTGCATCGGCTTACAATATCGCAAAACTTCTAACAAAAATGTAAGATTTACATAATAAAATCAGAATGCTGGTTAATCTGGAATGCCGGTTAATCTCGCCGACGCGAGTTTTCAATATAGGATTTTAATCTAACCCCCCCCAGATTTTTCTGAGATAAATCTATCTTTATTACAGTCCCTTGGTCTACGACAGTAAATTATTTATTTAACGTCCCGAATTTTCACTTTCGGGACGTTACCTCTAAA
>UQEW01000081.1 GCA_900540145.1 uncultured Eubacteriales bacterium | reverse complement strand
AATCGTGATTTTGTTATCTGAAAAGATAACATTTTTTAAATTTCGGATAACATCGACTTTTACGTTTTGACCATTTACCTGGAAGCTGCAACTTTGGAACCGGTAAAAAAATAAACTGAATATTCCACATAACAGCTGGATATGGTAAAATATATAAAAACCTTCTGTCAGCATGGCGAAATCTCCATGTTGAATGAAAGCTAAAAGGAGAAAAATATGGAGGAAAAACGTCTTAAAGATTATTTGAATTTATTGACAGAATCGGGGTTGCTGACAGAGAATAATTTGGGAAGCAGCCATGAGGAAAAAAATGTACGATACGTTTCATACAACTCCATGGATGTAAAACCGGGAACACTTTTCATATGCAAAGGAAAAGCTTTCAAAGCGCAATATTTGCAAGACGCTATAGATAAAGGCGCATTCTGCTATGTAGGCGAAACCAAAATAGAAGGAATAGAAAAAGATTTCCCATATATTTTGGTCAATGATATAAGAACAGCCATGTCGGAAATCGGCGGATTATTTTATGACGAAATCTGGAACAAGTCCCTTGCGATGGTAGGCATTACAGGAACGAAGGGCAAGTCCACAACAGCTACTTTTGTCAAAGCCATATTAGATGATTATTGCCGCTCTTTAGGTGAAAGAGAAGCAGGGTTCATTTCAGGCATATATACTTACGATGGCAGAGTTAAGAAAAAAGCCCATATTACTACTCCTGAGACTTTGGAACTTCATAAAATGCTGTCAGACTGCGTAGAAAACGGATGCAAGTATTTGGTGATGGAGACTTCCTCTCAAGCGCTGAAATACGGCAGAACAGCGGCTCTGGACTATACCGTTTCCGCTTTTCTGAACATTTCGGAAGACCATATTTCCGACATGGAACATCCTGACTTTGAAGATTATTTTGATTCTAAACTTATGATATTCCGGCAGAGCAAGATAGCTTGTGTCAATATGGACATGGAGAGCGAACGCTGTGAAAGGGTGCTGAAAGCTGCGAAAGAGCATTGCCAAAAGGTCATAACCTTTGGCTCCAATGTTGATTCTCATGACTTGGTAAACGTGCCGGAAACTGCGGATTTTTACGGCTATGACATTAAAGCTACATCCTCAAAGCTGGAGTTTAAACTGAAGCACCAACAGCAAACAGAGCAGATTACAGTCAACATAGGCGGTAAATATAATGTGTCTAACGCATTAGCAGCAGTGGCTATAGCAAGGGCATTGGATATACCTTTTAAAAATATAAAATCAGGGCTTTCAAAGGTAAAAGTAGCAGGGCGAATGGAGTTGTACGCTTTATCTAAAAAACATGTCGACGTTATAGTAGACTATGCTCACAATAAACTGAGCTATCAGACGTTGCTCGAAAATGTCAGAGACCTTTACCCTAATAAAAAGATTATGCTTATAGCAGGGTGCGTGGGAGGAAAAGCTCAGAACAGAAGACAGGAACTGGCAGATGTAATAAACACATATGTAGACGAGGCTATATTGACAGAACAATATCCGGGTAAGGAACCTGTTGAAAAAATCTGCGCTCAAATAAAAGCCAATATAAAAAAGGATAAGTCGATAAGAGTTATAGTAAATCGCGATAAAGCAGTAGAGGAAGCATGTCGCCAAGCAGATGACGGATGGGTGATAGTTGCTGCAGGAAGCGATGAGGACAGAGACAGAGTGGAGGCTTTCATAAAGAATAACGAATGATGAAAAAATATGTATCATCAGTAATTGTCATAGCTTTTATCCTGGTTTCTTTCAGCATTGCTGCCGCCGACGAAGAAAATCATTCCATTGCGGTTGTAGACATTACGCAGATGGACATAGGGGAACTTCAGGATGCTGTGGACGATGGAAAACTTACTTACAAGCAAATAATGACGTTATATCTGGAGCGTATTGAAGAATACAGCCAGATGTATAATTGCATAATTTCTGTTTCAGAAACGGCCATAGAGGAGGCGGAAGCCTGTGATGAAATATATGAAAAACAGGGGCGCTCCAGCGATATATTCGGTTTGCCGATTATAGTTAAAGACAACATAGATGTTGAAGGAATGGTAACTACCAACGGAAGTTTAGCTATGTCAGGCAATGTGGCAGAACAAGACGCCGAGATAGTAGCTGCTTTAAAAGAAGCAGGAGGAATAATCGTGGCAAAAGCCAACATGGATAAATATGCTGAGCATTCTCAGTATTCCATCAGCGATTTCGGACGAGTCAACAATGCTTTTGATTTATCTAAATCTTCATATGGCTCATCGGGAGGAAGCGCAGTAGCTGCGGCGGCCTCTTTGGCTCCTATATGCGTAGGAACAGACACCAATGCATCCATACGCGTTCCTGCTTCAGCCAACGGTGTAGTAGGGATAAGACCTACTAAAGGATTGCTTTCTACAGAGGGCATTACTGTTTGCATAAGTGAAAGGGATACAGCAGGACCTCTTGCCAAATCCGTTACCGACGCTGCAATAATACTTACCGCTATGGGGAATTTTCAGGCGGATTATACTCAGTACCTTTCTGATGAAAGTTTAGAGGATATGCGAGTAGGCGTTATAACAAGCTTATCATATGGTTCAGATGAAATAGAAGGATATTTCGAAGATGCTCTTGATATAATCGAAGGAGAAGGTGCAGAAATCGTAATGATGAACTTTTCTCTTCCTTCAGGATATGATGCGGATGTATCGGCTTACAGGCAAGTTTTTACCTCTGCTATGGACAGGTATGATGTAGATGTGGCAGTCTATTTGACCATACGCAGTACTGTGATGAGCCACAGCCAGGCAGCTAATTCAATTGGGAACAGCAATGGATGGGCTATAGCGCCTTCCGCCGGAGCGCCTGCCATGACCGTGCCAATGGCCATAGACAGCTACGGCATGCCTGTGGGTATTGAATTTGTCGGGCGATGTTACGACGAGGGGGCTGTCATTGGGGCAGGTTATGATTTTGAACAAGCGTTAGGTCTTGAGATAGAGACAACGCTGGCGCCGCCTTTGTATGAGATTTCCGATGAAATATCAGACCTTTTAGAACTGGCAGAACAGCCGGTTTTCGGACAAATACGAGGCTATGAAAAAGAATATGATGATGTGCTGAATGCGTACCAAGAGTCAATATCATACCTGGAAAGCGATTATTATGATGATGCGGATGCTGATGAAAAGGCAGAAACCCTTTTGGAAGAATACGAAAAATCCATATCTGACTATGAAGAATCTTATGAAAAATGGGAACGAAACGTAAATCTTGCAGGGATATGTACTGTACTTGCGGCAATTGTGCTGTATGCTGTAATAATAATTATAAGAAGAAAGAAAAAATCAGCTGCCTAAACAGGCTGGCTGATTTTTTTTATCAATTGGTTCATGTCGGCAGGCAGAGACGCTTCTAATTCCAAATGTTTGCCGGTTATAGGATGAATGAAGGCTAGCTTATATGCGTGCAGGGCCTGTCTGTCGATATAAGGCGAGGTGCTTTCTTCTTCCGATCCCTCTTGACGTCTGAAATCGCCGTGCAATTGTCTGAAAAGGAAAGGGTCGCCATTGTTATACAGATGATCTCCTGTGACAGGATGGCCTATAGACGCCAGATGCACTCTTATCTGGTGGGTCCTACCTGTTTCCAGACGAAGCTCTACCAGCGTATAGCCCGGGCTTCCGGCAACGGCGGGACTTGAATTGCTGTAGCAATGGGTGGAATCATCGGCCCTATAACGCTGTAAAACTTTATAGTGAGTTATGGAATCATAGCCGCCTTTATCTAAATCTAAAATCCAGCGTTCCACTTCGTTGGGGTCAGGTCTTCCTATAGGCTTTCGGATGGTACCCGAATCTTCTTCTATGATGCCGTCTGCTATAGCCAAGTAACGCTTTTGAACCTGACCGGACTTCATCTGCTTAATCAGGTGCTCTTGAACGAAGCCATTTTTGGCTATGATAAGCAATCCGGAGGTATTCATATCCAGCCTGTTGGTAAAACGGATTTTGTAGCTGTCGCCTTCCTCCAGCATTTTTTTCATCAGTCCGTTGGCAATAGTGTGAACCGGCTTGCCTTTTGTGGGATGTACCACATAACCGGGCTGTTTGTTTATAACTAATATGTCGCTGTCTTCAAAGACAACTTCTATGGGAATGTCTTCAGGCGGGTAGTCTGATGTCTCAGAAGGAAGAGTTACTACCAGCATATCGCCGGCGCTTAGCGTCATCCAGCCTCGCACAGGCTGACCGTTTACAGTGACTAAGTCATTTTGTTTCAGCTTGGTCATCAGCCTTGAAGAAAAGTGAAAATTACGCCTGAGGAGCTCTTTTACGGAGAGCTCCTCGTCATTTTCCGATACTTGATAGTGAAATTGAGTCATTTTTATGTTTATGTATCCTTTATAAAATCTTGCTTTTTACTTTTTCCCAGAATTGATAGTCGTCAAATCTGATGAGATTAATCTTCTTTTCAGAAAGATGGATGCTCAATTCTTGCACGTCTTTGTATTCAGTCATAAGACCGTCGTAAACTACACATAGAATTTTATCATATTCGCTGGCGGGAATCACCGTTAGCTGATCGCTTCCCGGCAATAACACGCTGGAAGTGAAGGAACGGTAAGCAGTGTTATGCATAGGTGCTATAGGTGTGACTTGAAGGAGGTTTAACCTTGGGTCAACGATAGCTCCGCCGAGAGCGTAGTTATATGCTGTGCTGCCGGCAGGTGTGGCAATGCATATTCCGTCGCCGCTGAACCTTTCTATAAAGCTGTTGTTTATGGATATGTTCAAATGGACCGGATGGGTGAGAATCCCTCTTATGGTTATGTCGTTTAAGGCTATGTGATTTGATATTCCATCGCCGGTCTTTACGGAAACGGTTACGCCGTTTAAGCTCTGTATGCTGTACTTGTCCTGGTTATAAAAGAAGATGAAATCATCTATCTTTTCAGGCAGCACTTCCTGAAAGAATCCCAAATGCCCTGTATTGATACCTACTATAGGCGTTTTAGGAAAATCAAATTCCTGTACAAGGCGGAGCAGCGTTCCGTCTCCGCCTATGCACATTATGAGCTGGGTGTCTTCGTCATATTGGTCGTATGCCCGAAGTCCGGACTTTACCAGTCTGCCTCTTAAAGTTTTTTCGATTATTTTCGACATTTCAGTGTCGTTGGCATAAATATAAATCTTTTTGTCCATATCCATGATTCTATAATATTTCTTCTAGCTCATCAACAAGGGTTTTAAAGGTTTCCATGGCCATTTTTACAGGCTCAGGGGAGGCCATGTCTACTCCGGCTATTTTTAACAGCTCTACAGGATAGTCGGAGGAACCGCTCTTGAGAAATTCTATATAATTATCTCTGGCAGTCTGTCCTTCTTTTAATATCTTCTCAGAGATTGCTGTGGCTGCTGAATAACCGGTAGCGTATTGATATACGTAGAAACCTCTGTAAAAATGCGGTATGCGTGCCCATTCATACTGGATATAAGGGTCTTTTTCCATTACAGGACCGAAATAATCGCTGTTGAGTTTTTCATAATTCTCATTGAGCCATCCGGCAGTCAATACGCCGCCGTTTTCTATCTCTTGGTGAGCCATCAATTCGAATTCCGCAAACATGGTTTGACGGAAAAGGGTCGTACGGAATTCCTCAATATAGTAATTGAGAAGGTATTTGCGCATCTGAGGGTCGTTTTCAGTGTCCAGCAGATGTTTTATCAGCAGTGATTCGTTTACCGTGGAAGCGACTTCAGCTGTAAATATGGAATGGTCGCCATAGGTGTAAGGCTGAGTCTTTCTCGTATAGTAGGAATGCATGGAGTGACCCATTTCGTGAACCAAGGTGAAGACATCTTTCAAGGAATCGGTATAGTTGAGCAGAATATACGGCATGCTGTCGTAAGAGCCGAAACTATACGCTCCGCTGGTCTTTCCTTGGTTTTCATATATATCCACCCAACCTGCGGCTATGCCTTTTCTTACTTGGCTGATATATTCTTCTCCCAGCGGCGCCAGCCCTTCGGCCATGATTTCCACTGCCTGGTCGAAAGTTATAACCTTTTTCGGAAGTTGCACGAGCGGAACGTAGACGTCATACATTTTGAGCTGGTCTACTCCCAGAACTTTCTTGCGCAGCTGCATATATTTGTGGACTGCCGGCAAATTTTCTCTCACTTGTGAAATCAGATTGTGATATACGTCAAGGGGAATATTGCCGCCGGAAAGGGCAGCAGCCAATGAAGAGTCGTACTTGCGTATTCTTGCAGAAACAACATCGGTTTTTACATTATAATTGTAATTGGTTGCGATGGTGTTTATCAATTTTTTATAGGCTTCATACATGTTGGTGAAAGCGGCTTCTCTTTGATGGCGGTCATGACTTTCCATAAAGGTTATATAATTGCCGTGGGTCAGAGGCGTCATGGTTCCGTCCTCCTCTTCTATTTCACCGAAGGTAAGGTCGGCGTTATTGAGCATTTTGAATACATCGCTGGTAGCGCCGGTTATTTCAGACATTTGGGCTAATATGTTCTCTTCAGCTGCGGAAAGAATATGCTCTTTCTCTTTTAAAGCAGATTCCAGCAGGAATCTGTATTGCTCAAGGGCAGGCTCTTCTTCCAAGAAAGATTCTATCTTTTCCTGGGAGGCCTCTAATAATTCAGGAGTAAAGAAGGATGTCAGAGCAGCAAGTTTTGCAATGGCGCTGCCGCATTTATCGTCCATGGCCTGATATTTGTCTACTCTGTTATCTTCATCTTTTTTCATAGCGGCATATACGTATGCATGTTCGATTTTTTGCCAAATGGCATCTCTTTCCTGAAGGGCTGAAAGCAGTGTCTGGGCGTTTTCGGTGAGTCTGCCTTGGTACTTTGTGAATTCTTCAGCTTTTTCCAAACACTCAGCCAGGTCTTTGTCCCATAACGCTTCGTCAGGATACATGTCTTCTATGTTCCACTTGTATTCGCTTGCTATTTGTTCTCTTTGCTTTAAATTTTTATCTGACATTTTTACCTCCTTGTAGATAAAATATGATTTATATAGTATAATTTTATATGCGTTGCCGAAAGGGGCGATAGCCCTATATAATCGTTTGCGTTCATTATACCACATTTATGAAAGGAATATTACATAAATGGATAATAGACCTATAGGTTTTTTTGATTCAGGCCTTGGAGGCCTCACCAGCATACCGCACCTTTTTAAGGCATTGCCCAATGAAAGGGTGATTTATTTCGGAGACACTGCAAGGACTCCGTACGGTTCAAAAGCCGTTTCCACCATCAAACAATACGCATATCAGATAGCGGAGTTTCTTATATCAAAAAACGTTAAAATGTTGGTGATTGCATGCAACACCATCAGCGCTACATGTCTTTATGACTTAAAAGCTCACATGCCCGATATCCCTATAGTAGGGATAATAAATCCGGCTGCAGCCAGAGTCGCAGAAAAATGCAATGAGAAAAATCAGATAGGAATAATAGGAACGAAAGTAACAATTTCCAGCGGCGTATACCAGGATAAGATTAAAGAAATGAATCCCGCTCTAAAGGTTTTCAGCAAAGCTACGCCTGCCTTTGTGCCTCTCATAGAAGAGGGAATAATAGAGAATGAAATAATGGATTTGACTATTCATTATTATATGGACGATTTTATAAAACAAAATCAAATAGACACACTGGTGCTGGGATGTACCCATTATCCTATAATAAGGAAAAATATCGAGAGGATTTACCCTAATCTTAAAATAATAAATCCATCATATGAAATCATCAGCCATATAAAAGATTTACTGACTGAAAACGATATGTTGGCTGACAGCAGTCAGACTATAGATAACATATATTATGCCAGCGACTTGTCTGAGAACTTTTCTAATATGATACAAAAAGTGCTGGAAACAGAAAGGTCAAATATGATTTTAAAATTTAAAAATCTCGACCTATAAAGCAAGGGAGAAAAACTTATGGATAAAGATAAATTATATCAAATGCTTGATATCGAAGAGCCTGAAGATTTTCAATATTTTGAGAATATAGCAAGCCTGCTGGAATGCGATGAAGAAATAGGGTATGATGATTTATACGCTTTATTGAAAGATGTAGACAAAGACCAACTGGCGCAGCTTATACACGATTATTTTGAAGAATTATCCGATT
>UQEW01000080.1 GCA_900540145.1 uncultured Eubacteriales bacterium | reverse complement strand
AGGGTACTATGTCAGCACAGTAGGGCTGAATGAGGAAGCGATCAGGAAATACATCAAAGAGCAAGAGAAGCATGATATGGCGATGGATAGGCTGAGTGTGAAAGAATACGAAGACCCGTTCAAATAGAGAGAAGCCCCTTCAGGGGCGGCCAAAGAGGCAAGAGCAATAAGGCTTGAACGAAAGAGAAAGCCCGCGTCTTTAGGCGCGGGCTAGTAGCGGGGGCTTATAGCCCCAGTTCGAACCACCCGTAAAACGGGTGGCACCGATTAAAAAATCTCTATTGGATTTTTTGAGTTTATCAATACTATATTTCTTGCTGAAACTACCAACTGTTCATATAGAGATTATCAACTTTGTTTAAATGTGTGCATTCATTATTCAATCGTACGACTTGTACCTCTACGAAATCTCGTATATAATAAAAAAAATGTAGAAAATAGAAGCATCTATACAGGAGAAATAATATGAAACGTTATTTATCTATACGGGAGGCAGCAGAAAAATGGGGTGTATCGGAGCGCAGAATTAATCAATATTGTTCCGAAGGGCGAATCTTTGGTGCAGAGAGAATCGGGAAAGCTTGGGCTATACCTGCAGATGCTGAAAAACCTGAAGATCCACGCAAAAATAAAAAGCAGTCCATATCCCAAAAATCACCAAACTTGCCGGAAGTGTTTTCTGGTTTTATGCCTTTGATGAATACAGCCTTTGTGCCTGGACGCTGTGTAGAAACGATAGAGAAAATGGAAACAGGGCCGAAAAAAGATATAGCTCTGGCTGAGTACTATTATTTCAGCGGACAGGCGGAAAAGGCCATGAAGGAAACAGAAGTATATCTGACCGATTCAGATGGAGCAATACGCCTTTCTGCCTGTTGGATTTTTGCTTATTCCTGTCTGACTATGGGAAGAATCGACCACGCAAGCCGCGCTTTGCATGAAATTCAAAATACGCTGGCTGCCAATAGAGAAAATGCTGCGCCGATTCGTGCTATAGAATCCTTTGCAGCATTCGCAGCAGCTGTACTGCTGCATCTTCCCTTGCCAGAGAAAATGCCGCCTATGGAAACATTTTTGCCGATACTGCCGCATGGCGTTCGTGCGTTTGCGCTGTATGTGCTGGCTCATTATCTATATTTAAAAGAGGAATATGGGCAAAGCGCCGGAATTGTTGAGGCTACTCTTGCCATGGGAGCAGATGCATATCCTATTTCTGCAATTTATCTGCATTTGGTGGCTGTGATGGACTACATGAGTATGAAGCAGCCGGATCGTGCACAGTCACACCTTCTGACAGCGTGGGAGATTGCTCGCCCGGATGATCTTATTGAGGGATTCGGTGAACACCACGGACTTTTGGGAGCTATGCTGGAGGCGACCATCAAGCTAAAATGGCCGGAAGATTTTAAAAGAATTATTGACATAACTTATCGCTTTTCTTCCGGTTGGCGTAGAGTTCACAATCCCATCACCGGTCACGATGTGGCAGATGATCTGACTACAACTGAGTTCGCTATAGCTATGCTCGCAGGCCGTGGCTGGACAAACCAAGAGATAGCAAAACACCTGAATATCTCAGCAAATACTGTTAAAGACCACATTTCTGAGGCAATGAGAAAACTGCGGGTAGAAAATCGAAAAGACTTAAAAAAATATATGCTTCAGTAGAAAAAAACACAGACAAAACTGTTTATATCCCCCCATTTCATGGGGCAAAATGGGTGATAGAATTCCCGCATTTTTTACTGTAAAATAAAAATAGATCACTTCACCAATATATCAAAAAGAAAGCGGTGGTTTTTACCGGAAAATGTGGGTGCAGCAAAATGGAGATTTACCAAAACAGTTATAGCAGATATTTGATATTTGATGTGTTTTTGATAGAACTCATGATAATTTTGAACGCTTTCACTGCGTATATTTTTATATCACTACATCAAAGGGCACGATGAGTCCGGTGTCATTCCGTGGATGCATTGTGGCCTTTTTTTGTTTCGACAGAACTGCATCTTCATGAGGGGAACCTGAGAAGACATGGATGACTCATCGTATTATAAAAAAGAGGGAGAATAGACGCTGACAAAATCAAGCGTTATAATATGAAAGTGCAATTTTGAAAATTCAGCTGCGTTTTTATCCAGTACTCTTAAGCTGCAGGGAGTAGAGATTTGGGTTGTGACATCATAAGCCAAGCTGAGGATACGGTATATCACGGGCATGCAGCATCGGGAACTTTACAGCACATGTCAGTATTTTATAAATTGGCAGTGATTTTATCTTTTGGTGAAAAAATAATATTGTGAGAGTGCAAATAAAATTATCAAGAAAATTGCAGTGATGATAATTGCATTGACGCTTGCAGCCAGCAGCGTTGCATTGGACCCGAAGAACATCGCAAGTGCAGCGGCCTGGGGCACGCCGTACGAAAAAGCAGATACCATTATAAGCGGTGAAACTTATGTCTTTTTTGCCAACATCAGCAATAATCTGAGTCAAAGCGATCCTGCAGACCGGCGCTGTCACCAGCATCAGTGGTATAAGCAAAATTTATGACGGTACGGCGGTATCTGCTCCCGCATATGATTCTCTCAGCAGCGGTACGGCTGTTATTGAGTACAAGGCAAAGGATGCAGACGACAGCACCTATACGCAGACAGCCCCCAATGCCGTAGGGGAATACACCGTTCGGATCACCGCAGCGGCAGATGAAAATTATGCAGAAGCTTCGTCAACCCGCGATTTTACCATCTCTTATCTGGCTCTTCCGCAGGAGCCATATGCACTCATGGGCCCGGCAGGAACAAACGGCTGGTACACCGGTGATGTAACTCTGAAACCGGCTGACGGATATACAGTCTCCACCACCCTGAACGGGACTTATTCAGAGCATCTGCTGTATACCGAGACAGCGGAAGATATTATCATTCACCTGAAAAACCGGGACGGACAGATGACTGATGCAATCACAGCTGGTACGGTAAAGATTGACAGGACGGCACCTGGCGGCGATATCAAATTTGAAGAAAATTCCGTTAAAAAGTTCATCAATAAAATTACTTTCGGTCTGTTCTTCAATGAGGACATTGATGTGGAGATTGACGGTACGGACGATCTGAGCGGTGTTGCCAAAATTGAATGCTACAGAAGTGACAAGGTACTGACCGAGGCGGAAGTTGCCGCCCTCACCGATTGGACGGAGACAAACGGAAAGTTCAGCGTCACCGCTGAGGATCAGGCGAAATTTATCTATTATGTGAGAATTGCCGATCAGGCGGGCAATATCACCTTTTTCGGTTCTGATGGCGTCACTTTCGACTTGACGACTCCGGTAATAGGCGGTATTGAAAACGGTGCTACCTACTATGTGACCCAAGAGGTGACAGCTTCGGACAAGAATTTTGATTATGTCACGGTAAACGGAATAGAAAAGACTGATCAGGCCTTTACCCTTGCCGGCGATACCGATGAAATCTTTATAGTCATTGCTGCTGATAAAGCCGGCAATGTGAAGGAATACGCAGTGACCATGAAGCCGATTGAAAGCCTCGGAGAGCCTATAAAAGATCTCACCACTTACAATGTGACATCTGACAATCGGGAGATCGTAGAAGAGGTGCAAGAAGCAATATCATCTATAGATACGGAAGCCGATAAGACTGAAAACACTGAAAAAGTGAAAGACATTACTTCAGAAAATGTAATGCCGGAGGATAAGGAGAATCTTCAGGCTGCCAAAGATGACCTTGAAAAGGCTATGGAGGATTACGGAGACAACTTGACTGACGAGGAAAAGGCTGCACTTGAAAAGAAGATTGAGAACATTGATAACGCAATGGATTCCTTAGAAAAGGCCGAGACTGTTGAAGATACCATTACAAAGCTTCCGGACACAGTCAAGCCGGACGATACTGATGCCGGCAAACTTGTTAACGAGGCAAAGGAACAATATGAATCGCTGACCGAGCACGAGAAGAGCCTTGTCAGCGATGAGTTACGGGAAAAACTTGAAAGCCTGCTTGACGCCCTCGTTGATTATTAGATTGTTAAGGGTGATGGCGGCAAGTGGGAAAAAGGTACAAAGACAGGGCTATCTTTTATGGTTAACGGCGCCTGTTCAAAGTTCACCGGTATTGAAATAGACGGAAAGCCGGTAGATAAAGATAATTACACAGTTGTTTCGGGAAGTACGATAATAACCCTGAAAGCAGAATATATGGAAACCATGTCGGCCGGCAGGCACAGGCTGGAGGTTCAATATACAGACGGCAAGGCAAGCTGCGAATTTGATGTTTTTTCAAAGGATGATATACCCGCACCAGGAACCGGCGACAGTTCAAATATCTTATTGTGGATTACCTTGCTTGTTGTGTCCGGCGGTATGCTTGGCACTGCAACAGTAAAAAACAAAAAGCGTCCGTAAAAAATAACGCATGAAGGAATGGAGGAAACAAAATGAAAAAACGAATTTTAAGTCTGCTGCTCTGTGCGGTAATGATCGTGGGATTAATGCCCATGTCCGTTTCCGCTTTGGAGGAAGACAAATATCCTTATGTAGCAGGTACGCAGATTACGCCTGCAAATGCCGAAAACGTATTGGGAGACGGCAAGGTATCATATGATCCTGAGGAAAATGTATTGACTTTAAAGAATGCAACCATTACAGCTGGTAGTGAACCTTACGGTATTTATGCCGAAGGGGACCTGCTGATTGAACTGGTTGGAGAAAACAAGATTACATCCTCAGAAGCGTCTGCCCAAAATATTTGTGCTGCTGTTTACAGTAAAAACGGCAATATCAGAATTTTTGCCGGAGATAATTCTGACGATGCGGTTCTGATCGCTGAGGCTTCACTGCAGAATTCGGAAACAGATTATTCCTCTTATGGTATTTATGGGCAGGACATTTTTGTTGAGGACGGAGTAAAGGTGATAGCCGAAAGTGGCGATGCCTCCCTGCAAAACGGGTTTAAAAGCTGTGGTATAAGCGGAGATGCCATTTCAATCACGAATGCAGCAGTAAATGCAGTGGCCGGCAGCGGATGCTACAGCTACGCCATTGAGGGAAGAAAGGGAATTACAATAGAAAATTCCGATGTGATCGCACAAAGCAACAGCGAAGTAGTGTTCTGGGAAAATTATAATGTCCTGCAAAGTGGCGGTATAATTGCTCCGGCAGAGGGAGATATTCACATTTCCGGCGGTACAGTAAAAGCGCAAAGTAACGAAGCTGAGATTCTCAGTGTGGATATCGGAAGCATGAATGGAAGTCTAACTATAGATAATAAAGCGGTTGTACAGGCAAATTTACAAAATGACGGATTTAGCAGTGATGATAATGCAGGAATCGGAGCCGGCCTGATGGCCTGGGGCGACATTACGATTAACGATGCTAAAGTGTATACCATGGGACGGGAAGCTACTATCAGCACCGGGATTTACAGCCATAATAATGTCATTATAAACGGTGAGATCAATGCTATAGGTGGCCGCAGCAATGCTTCTTATGTTTCTTCCGGCGGAAGTTTCGGAATTCTTGCCGAAACTGGCAGCGTTACAATTAACGGCGGAAAAGTAACTACATCAATAGGGATGACTGAATCTGCTTTGTGTAGCGGTATTTGCGCATACGGTGATGTGATTATTAATACCGGCGAGATATTTGCATCAGGGTCTGATGCAGTGCCGATAGACGGAGTAGAAGCAGATTTGAGCTGCGGTATTATGAGCCAGGCTGGGGATGTTGTGTTTAACGGTGAGACAGCAAAGGTTACGGCCAATGGCGGATATGCAAGCAGATCTTCCGTTGCTGTTGCTGCTATGGCAGGTAATGTCAAATTTTTCGCCGGTGAAGTTGATTTGCTAGGATATATTGAATATGCGGATAATTATGTAAGCTGCTATGGTGTTGTTGCTTCAAGAGGAGAGATTCAAGCCATGTCTGCTAAAAATGAAAAATCCTCCTCCAAAGGAAACATTGTTGTTTCCGGCGGAAATGTTAGGAGCCTTGGCAACACAGGCGCATTCTATCTGGACGGGGACTTTATTGCGGAACCGTCCGCAAATCTGATTTTGACTATGAAGGCAAATGAAGAATTAGTTGGTGCATTAGAAACATGGGGACTTACATGGGAAGAATATCTGCAGGCAGTAAAAGAATTTTTGCTGGCACAGGATGAAAATGCGGAGGAAATAGATGCTTCCCCATTTACTGCAAAAGCGGTAATATCTAATGAGATTGCAAACAAGTGGAAAAGCTTTTCATGTTCCACTCAAAAAATTGTACCTGTGACTTATACGCTATCTTTTGAATCCAATGGCGGCAGCAGCATCGCTCCGGTGACAGACGAGGATGGATCCGTAATTGAGCTTTCACAGTATACACCGAAAAAAGATGGCTTTAGATTTACGGGCTGGTATGCAGACAAGGCATTGACAGAGAAAGTAACTTCAATCAAACTCGACAGTAACAAAACGGTATATGCTGGGTGGACAGAAAAGGAAATTTCCGTAATACCGGAAGATATTACTATTCCTCCGAAAACCGGTGACAGCAATAATATTATGCTTTGGGTCATTCTGCTGTTTATATCGGGAGGTGTGATTGGAGCAGCGGCATACAGAAAGAAGAAGCAATCAAACTAAATAGTCAATAATTTAAAAGAGGCGGTAACAGCACAATTTGGTCTGTTGCCGCCTCAAAGCGATTTGACTGAGGCCAAGGAGAATCTGGAAAATGCTTTGGAAAATTTCGCCAGCAACTATACACAAGAAGAAAAGAAAGCACCTGAAGATAAGCTGAATGAAATTAACAGCGCCCTTGACAGCATCAGCAAAGCAGAACAAGCAGAAGCGTTAATAAGTAAGCTTCCTGATACGGTAGGTCCTGACGATACTGATGATGAAAAGCTGATAAACCAGGCCAAAGAGCAGCATGATGCTTTGACTGATTATGAAAATAGTCTGATCGATTGCCGCAGAACCTCAATGAGCAACGAAAGATTGCTGATTTCATAATTGCTTTAGAGCGTCGGATTGATGCACAGCAGTCGTTAGTAGACAACCTCAAGAAGTATAAAAGAGGTGCGGTAAGGCATCTCCTTTCACCCAAATCATGTCCCCTGAAAAATGCGAGGTGGACTACTGCCAAAATGGGTTAGCTCGGTAGTTTTGTAAAGGGAGCGCCTCTTTCTAAAGCCGATATATCCGAAGAAGGCACACCCTTTATACTTTACGGGGAGCTTTATACCACCTACAATGAGGTCGTAACCAGCGTCAAGCGGCGGACGCAAGCACAAGTTGATGAGCTGTTTCTGAGCCGTGTAGGAGATGTCGTGATCCCGACTTCCGGCGAAACGTCAGAAGAGATTTCAACGGCTTCCTGCGTCATGCTGTCCGGTGTCATCCTTGCCGGAGACCTCAATATTTTTCGTAGCGACAAGGTGGATGGGCGCATAATGAGCTACCTACTCAATCATGTTGTCAACGCCAAAATCGCCCGTATAGCTCAGGGAAAATCAGTTGTTCATATTCAAGCAAGCGAATTGGGCAAGCTTACTTTGTCATACCCTAATGAAAACACCCAGAAAAAACTTATAGGCTTCCTTTCCAAACTTGATGATAAGATCGTGATTGAAGAAAATGCTCTTACTTTTTTGACTGACCTAAAAGAAGGGCTGATGCAGCAGCTCTTCATATAAAGAGCTTGATATGCTCCCTTCTAAGTGACAAGTTTTTATTATTTCACTTGTCTACCTAGAAGGGAGCATATCACAACCTGATTTGGTCAACTGTGCGACAGCCCCCTAAGATTGTAGGCAACCCCCGGACAGATTGTATGATCGTCCGGGGGTTCTTCTTCTTTTACTTTTTCTTTTTCTTTTTACACGTTGCAGCGGAAGCCTTATTTGTGCTCTTTTTTGCTGCCTGTGCATTTTTTATGTGTAACGTAAGAAGGTTTTGAATATTGTACATCGGATGGGAGGAGATAATTCTATCCCGGTAATCGGCTCTATGTTTCCGAGGCTGGCTTTTTGCTCCCAAGTAATGAGGTATTAGATAACATTTTCGGAGTTTGAAGGGGGAGTTTAGAGTAAGGAGAAGCAGGTCTTCCGGCGCTGATATAATTTGTTTATTTTTGAAATTTTGTCAGCGGATTTTCCATAAAATGGAATTTTTGGGGTAAAAAATCCCTCGAGAATGTAAAAAATAGAGAAAATCAGGGAAAATGTCAGCGAAATCGATGGCTTGACTGACATTTTTTCAAGATTTACAAGAAAAAGTCAGCCGAGACTGGATTTCG
>UQEW01000079.1 GCA_900540145.1 uncultured Eubacteriales bacterium | reverse complement strand
CTATGACAAGAATGATACTTCATTGCGCGCACCGCATCAAATAATCACGTATGCTTTGGGCATACTGACGGATGAAGTTTATCTACGGTCTGAGCCACCTCAGTTGAGGTGGCTTGAGGTGATTTTCTTATCTGTCACTCATTCAAAAGTATGACCGCCGCCTTCAGAGCGTTCATCCTACCGACCCATTCTGTCTGATTGTCGACTTTCAGTTTCTCAGCAATGCCAATATCTATTTCTTTCTCCATTTCAGTAAAAGGGCTGAATTGATTATCACCAGCACAGAACCGGCATTATGCACAAGCGCTCCAACGACAGGTCCCAGTAATCCTGTCATTGCCAAAGTTATAGCTATAAAATTAAGGCCCATAGAGAAAGACAGATTTATCTTAATAGTGGTCATCATTCTTTTCGAAAGAGCAATGAGATGGGGCAGTTCTTTAACCTCATCATCCACAAGAGCTATATCAGCAGCATCTACTGCAATGTCGCTGCCTATACCGCCCATGGCGATACCCACATTAGCTTTTTTCAATGCAGGCGCGTCATTAATACCATCTCCTATCATGCACACCTCACAACCGTTTTTTTGATATGAATCTATACAGTTAAGTTTATCTTCAGGCATACATCCGGCATGTATATCTTTTATTCCCAGTTGCTTTGCTATAGCTTCAGCAGCATTTTGGTTATCACCGGTAAGCAATACAGGTTCCACACCTAAATCCATCAACTTTGAAATCATCTGGCTGCTTTCTTCTCTTATGGTGTCGGAAAGAGCGATAAATCCTATAATTTCATCATTTAAAGCGATATATGTGATTGTGCTTCCCTCCCTCAGATATTTTCCTGCTTCTGCAGCCATATCATAAGATAATTGCAATTTCTCGTTTTTAGAAATGAGTTTCAGGTTCCCAGCAATTACTTTTTCTCCTTTAACATCTGCTATTACGCCTTCCCCTGGGATCATTTTGAAATTTTCCGCTAAAATAGGTTGTTTTCCGCTTTCTTCTTTATAACAACGTACGATAGCTTTTCCTAAAGGATGTTCGCTCAAACTTTCACAAGCTGCAGCATAATCATAAACCTCTTCTCTGCCGAATCCTGGCGACGGTTTTACAGCAACGACTTCAGGTATTCCGTAAGTCAATGTACCGGTCTTATCAAAAGTAATTTTAGAAACTCTTGCCAGTCTTTCCAATGCATCTCCTTCACGTACCAAGAATCCGTGTTTTGTACCGTTGCCGATAGCTGCCATAATAGCTGTAGGTGTAGCCAGCACCAAAGCACAAGGGCAAAACACTACCAAAATAGTAACTGCTCTGATTATCTCCCCGGTAATAAGCCACGTCAATGAAGCAGCAGTGAGAGCAGCCACCACTATCCACGTAGCCCATCTATCTGCTAAACTTACGATTTTAGCCTTTCCTGCGTCGGCGGATTGAACAAGCCTTATCATTCTTTGGATAGAGCTATCCTCTCCTACCTTGGTGGCTTTCATCGCAAATGCTCCGAATTGATTGACTGTACCACTGAAGACTTCATCTCCGATAGTCTTGTCCACAGGCAGCGATTCCCCTGTCATTACAGCTTGATTAATAGATGTCTGACCTGAAATTATAATTCCATCTACAGGAACTGTTTCTCCCGGCAAAACTCTTACCATATCTCCTATTTTCACCTGTTCGGCAGGTATGATAGTTTCTTTATCTCCTGAAATAAGCCTCGCATTCTGCGGTGTCAAATGCACAAGCTTTTCAATACCTTCTCTTGCCTTGGCTACAGTCAAGTCTTCCAATAAAGCGCCCAACTGCATTATAAATGCTACTTCTCCCGCTGCAAAATCTTCGCCTATGCAGACAGAAGCTATCAGCGCAATTGAAACCAATACATCAGCTTTTATGTCAAATGCTGTAATAAGACCTATTATTGCTTCCATAATGATAGGAATGCCGCAAAACAATATAGCAATCCATGCTGCGTCAAAGGGTAACGTTATAAGATTAAAGATACTGATAATTAATGCTGCCCCTGAAATTATGAGAAAAATTATATCCCGTTTAGTGCCTCCCAGTTCCAATAGATATTCCGCTTTTTCTATGGCCTTTTTCACTTTAATCCTCCTCTAAAAGTCATTGATATAAACTGTGCGTTTTTTATACCTATGGGGGTATATGTATATTCAAATTATACCTATAGGGGTATTAGTTGTCAACAGTTTCGTTTTTATAACTAAGTCACCATAAAGTGCGTACTTTACAAAAAAATTCTAAAGAATTATCATATTTTACAAGATACAAAGGAGGTTCTGTTATGACACAAAACGATAGGCTTGATTACCTTATTTCCTATCTTTTAAAAGAAAACGATGATTTGAAATACATTTCTATCCCTGACGATATAAGCGCAAAAAAGAAAATTTTCAGAGCCCTTATGAATGTGCGGCCACCCGCTCCTGTCAGCAAAGAATTCTTAAAAATTCAAGATGAATATTTGCAAGCGGAATTAAAAACCAGAAATATAGCTGATGGCGCTTCTCTGCCAACTGTTTCGTCCCAGTTAAATATAGCTTTATGGCAGGGTGACATTACGAATTTAAAGGTTGACGCTATTGTAAATGCCGCCAACAGTGCGCTTTTAGGATGTTTCTACCCTCTTCATTCATGTATTGATAATATCATCCATTCCCGCAGTGGAGTACAGCTCAGATTATCATGCAATGATATAATGAAAAAACAAGGCCATGATGAAGAGACCGGTAATGCAAAGATAACTCCGGCCTTTAACCTGCCCAGCAAATATGTTATCCATACGGTGGGACCTATCATATCAGGACCGCTCACTCAACAAGACTGTCGACTACTTGAATCTTGCTATCGCTCTTGCTTAGCATTAGCTTTAGAAAATGATTGCAAAAGTATCGCTTTCTGCTGTATCTCTACAGGAGAATTCCATTTTACGAACCAAACGGCGGCTGAAATTGCTGTCGATACGGTAAAAGATTACCTTGAAAATCATCCAAGCGGTATAAAGGTTATATTCAACGTCTTTAAAGATATCGATTTTGATATATATGAAAAATTGCTGTACTAAAAAAGACTTCTCAGGAATGATTTTAAAATAACCTACTCCTGAAAAGTCTCTTTTTTTAATAATATATCGCAATTATTGCATGTTGGCAAAGCGCTCCACAGCCTTAGTAAAACTTTCTATGGTCTTGTCAGCGTCACCATGTTCTATTCCATCTCTGACACAATGTTTAATATGCCCCTCCAAAACTACCTGTCCTGCCCTGTGCAAAGCTGATTTAGCTGCATTTATCTGAGCCAAAATGTCTTCACACGGAACGTCCTCATCCACCATTCTATCTATAGCTTGTACCTGTCCTATTATTTTTTTTAAACGACGATGCAAGTTATCAGCATCCATACATTGTTTCATAATCTATATCCTCCCCGTTATCCAAAGTCTTCACATCTAAAATCGCATAATAATTTATATTGATGTTAATTTTGATGTTGATTTCATACCCTTAGGGGTATATGTATTATACCATCCCTGCGGTATAATGTCAAAAAAGGTTTTACACGAAAATTTCCCCAATGGAATACAAGCTCACATTTCCGCTCAGCTTTACGCGGTCCTTATCCATGCTGCAATACAAAATTCCTCCTCGCTCAGACGCCTGGTATGCTACAATGTCCTCTTTTCCTGTCATTCCTGCCCAATAAGGGACTATATGACAGTGTCCTGAGCCGCATACCGGGTCTTCAGCCACGTTGAGCTTAGGCGCAAAGCTTCTGGAAACGCAATCGAACTTTTCTCCCTTTGCTGTCACCTGCAGCAGAAGTCCCGGAAGCTTCTTTATTTTTTCCATTTCCGGAGAAAGGTTCCTGACAATATCCTCATCATCGAAAATGCACAGCAAATCCCTGCCCATATATGCTTCTGAAGGCTCTGCTCCAATAGCTTCTATCATTTCAGCGGAAATTTTCACTGGCTCCAGCTGATAAGCAGGGAAATCCATTTCATATAGTTCACCCTTTTTAATCACTGACAATCTGCCGCTTTTTGTATCAAAGGCAATTTCTTTCAAGTTTTTTTCGTAGTATTCCATTATGACAAACGCCGTTCCCAAAGTGGCATGACCGCACAGATCAATTTCACCTCCCGGCGTGAACCACCGCAAGTCATATGCGTCGCCTTTTTTAACTGCAAATGCTGTTTCCGACAAATTGTTCTCTTTGGTTATATTCATCATCAGCTCTTCCGAAATATGCTCATCCAAAACGCATACCGCCGCCGGATTGCCGGAAAACACCTTATCGGTAAAAGCGTCTACCACATACTGTTTCATAACTTCCTCCTCCATTATCTTTCCGTCGGCTTCTTTATCTCCGGCTCAGGCCTGCCGATATTAATATTTTCTCCTATACCGTAGTAACTAAAATCATTTCCGACACCATACACTATAGGTCTTATCAGTTCTATAAGGGGCTCTTTCCTGCCAACCAGCTCGTTATCCAGCTTTACGTTGACTATCTGTCCGACAAACTGACTCCTTACGGCAGTAAGCCCTGTCTCTTTAAATTTATCAGCATCTCTGCCTGACACACGTCCACAGTATGCCGCTTCTTCGGCAAATCGTTCGGTAGCCAAATTTAATGTAAATGCCTTTCTCTCCATTAAAGCATCAAACGTATGGGTCGCAGGGCGAACAGAAATGCAGACGCAAGGCGGATTGCTATTACATACGCCTCCCCAGCCCACAGTCATTATATTTGCCTTTCCCTGCCTGTCATAAGTTGCCACAAGATAAACAGGTGTCGGATATACCGTCAGCTTTGCTCCTATATCAGTTTTCATATTTACCTCCTACTCGTATATGAAAAACAAACATAAAATTTAAATGCCGTCTCTGCATAAGCAAGGGCGGCATCGGATAAACTTTTATCCAACTATTATCTCACAACATAATTATTATACTACATAAGCATAATGTTGTCGACTACTTGTTAGTTTGAGAGTAGTGTAATCTCATATGGTAGTATACATAAATGACACGTTATTTTCAAGAACACCGAAATCGCAGCATGTTTTAGAACACATAAGCAAAAATCACACAGCCTGCGCAGCAGAGCAGATCAGGTTTAGTCGAGTCTCGCATGAGGCTCGTGAGTAGAAATTCCCCAACATGCGTATTTCTCGTGATTTGCTCGTGAGCCTTGCCATTTTTCATAAAAGTAACCTTATTAAAGTAAATTTTAATAGCAAAGGTAAAGACGCATATACTACGAACATTAAATGTATTTTCATATAAAAACAATTTCAAAATTAAAAAAATTATTTACAGTTTATTAGATTGACTTTTTTGTTTCTGGGGCATATTATTATAGTAATCACAAAATGTGATTATATTGATTAACAAGCCCCAGACAGTAGATATCCCAATGATAAGGGAATCATCGAGGTCTGGGGCTTTATGTTTAGAAAGGAGCCGCAATGATAAGAACTGCAATTTTAGTGGATGGTGGATTTTATCGCCGGCGTGCAACTCATTTATGGGGTAAAAAAACTCCGGAAGAGCGCGCCAAAGAATTATCAGCATACTGTAACGCGCATATTAAAGATACATATGAATTAAAAGATGAGCGCTATTTATGCAGAATATTCTATTATGATTGTCCTCCAATATCAAAAAATGTCTATCATCCTTTAACTCAAAAAAATGTGGACTTCGGTAAAAGTGAAACATACAGCTGGACATTATCGTTTTTTGAGGAATTAAAGCAGAAAAGAAAATTTGCTCTTCGATTAGGCACATTATCTGATGAGCGAGCCGGCTTTGTTATCCATCAGGACAAACTCAAGAAATTGTGTGCAGGGAAAATACAAGTATCCGATTTGCTTGAGCATGATTTTGATGTAAGTTTTGAGCAAAAAGGTGTTGATATGCGCATTGGTCTTGATATAGCTTCTCTCGCTTATAAAAAACAAGTTGATCAAATCATTTTGATTGCCGGTGATAGTGACTTTGTTCCGGCTGCAAAGCTCGCTCGCAGAGAAGGCATAGACTTCATCTTAGATCCAATGTGGAACAAAATTAAGGATGATCTTTTTGAACACATTGACGGGCTGAAATCTCAGTGGAAAATAAAAATCTAAATAAATAAGACCTGTATAAGAAAAAGCCCCCATTTCTGAGGGCGGGGCTGTACGCATGGCACAACCAGATTAGCAATCATATTGTACCATGCCATCCCTGACAAGTCAAGAATCAGGGTATTTTTGCGCCCAAAATAGGAGGTACAGTATGGGTAAACAGTATAAGTTTGTAAAAACATTTTCCTATGACGGCAAAAGGTACTACATCCGCGGGGACACAGAACGGGAAGTATTTGAAAAAATGGCGCTGAAAAAGCGTGCCCTGGAGGAAGGCAAAGTTATAATAAGTTCAAATATGACTGTGGAAGATTGGGCATATCGAGCCGTAGAAATCTATAAAACACGTCAAAAGGAAGTTACGAAAAAGAAATACATTTCAAAGATGAAGCATTGCGTGTTGGAACAGATAGGATACATGCCTCTGAAATCTGTAAAACCTGTTCATTGCCAAGAAGTATTAAATCTTTTGTCCGGAAAAAGTGCCGCCTATATTGATGATATTTATCAGATTATTCAGTTCATATTTAAGAAGGCTGAACAAAACAAGCTGATTTCCAGCAATCCATCTGAGTACTTGACAAAACCTTTAGGTACCAAGACTAAACGGCGCTCAATAACTGATTTTGAAAGATATCATTTTTTAAAAGTAACAGCTACTGAACCACGCTTTAAACTTTTTTTGTTGATGTACTATTGCGGTTGTCGTCCATCAGAAGCAATAGAAGCTCAAGGGCGTGATATTACAACACTTGATGGTCACAATGTTTTATACATAAGAGGAACTAAGTCGAATACCGCAGAGCGTCTTGTTCCTATACCCGATGCTTTGTATGATATCATAAAAACCACTCCTAAGATGGACTACATAAGCCCGAACATGGCAAACCATAAGCACAATGAAAAAAGCTATCAACGTGTTGGCGACTACCTAAAACGTCAAATGAATATCTCAATGGGATGCCGGATATATCGCAATCAACTCATACCGCCTTATCCTCTGGCTGATGACTTTGTGCCATACAATTTACGGCACACATTTTGTACCGACTTGCAGAAAAAAAGGCGTTGACATCAGAACCGCACAATATTTGATGGGACACTCAGATATTTCTTTGACGGCAAATATTTATACCCATGCCGACCAATCAACTATTGTTGATGCTGCAAAAACTATAAATGGGTCACACCTAGGGTCACACTTAATTCCCTAATATTCCCCAATTTTCCCCTTTTGCCTGTATAATATTTACATTTTTAAGTAAAATTAAAACCGCTGTCATTGTTGAAAATTCAACGTTTTCAGCGGTTTTAAGATTGGTGGAGACAGAGGGACTCGAACCCTTGACCTACGCGTTGCGAACGCGTCGCTCTCCCAGCTGAGCTATGCCCCCGTAAAATAACTATTCCAAATATAACTACGGTAGTTATTTTACTCCTTTTTCGGAGATAGGTCAACTGAATAAAGGTTCTTGGGCATATAATATTATCCCTCTCTGCGAGGTCTTATAACTATGTCTGAAACATCGACGTCATCAGGTTGATAAATAGCATACATCACAGCGTTTGCTATCGAGTCTGGCGTAATCCCTACGTTTTTGTAAAACTCCTCTACCATAGTCTTGGTCTCAGACGGAGCGACTGTATTAAGCAGCTCAGTCTTTATAGCTCCCGGATATATTAGAGTAGTTCTTACATTAGTCCCTTCTGCAACCTTCTGCAATTGTCCACTGAGCGTCCGTAAATGCTGCTGATGAGCGTCCGTAAATGCTGCTGATGAGCGTCCGCAAATGCTACTGATGATACTTTTCTGCAAAAACGTAATACAAAGTATACAAAAAATTGAAAAAAGTATAATGCCGTCATACTTTTTTGCGAAAAAGAGATACTTTGTATCACGTTTTTGCGTTATATGTATCACCGTATCACCCACCCGTGGGTTCGAGCCCCGCGCATTTCTGCAAAAAACACAAAAGCAGGCTCAAAGCCTGCTTTTGTGTTTTCTGGCGGAGGACAACGCGGCTCGCACCTGCTCCCCGCTCCTACGGTCGCGCTCATTAATACAAACTATATTGCATATTTCCGCGCTCCCTTCGCTGTCCTGATTTGCACTCCGGCTGAAGCCGGGCAAATCAGGCATGGGACTTTCTCACCCACCCGTGGGTTCGAGCCCCGCGCATTTC
>UQEW01000078.1 GCA_900540145.1 uncultured Eubacteriales bacterium | reverse complement strand
ATACAAAAGTTGACGAAAAACAAGAAATAAGCGTTCAACAAGAAGATGGGCAGGAAAAAGAAAACAAACCTGAAAAAGAAGACAGACCTGAAGTAGAAGGCATTCTGGAGATTCAGGAAGAAAACAGTTTTGGATTCCTTAGATTTTCTAATTTTTTAACCAGCGATAAAGATATATACGTATCACCTACTCAAATAAGGAGATTTAACCTTAAAACGGGAGATAAGATAAGAGGAATAACCAGACTTCCTAAAGAAGGAGAGCGTTTTGGCGCGCTTTTATATGTACTTACAGTCAACGGAGACGAGCCTGGCAAGGCTATAAGGAGGCCTGACTTCGATGAACTGACGCCGGTTTTCCCTTACGAAAGACTTAGACTGGAGGACGGAAGCCGAGATCTTTCCATGCGTCTTATAGACTTGGTGGCTCCCATAGGAAAAGGGCAGAGAGGTCTTATTGTGGCTCCGCCGAAAGCAGGAAAAACTGTACTTTTAAAAAAGATTGCCAATGCCATAGAAAAAAATTATCCGGAAGTAGAACTTATAGTTTTACTGGTTGACGAAAGACCTGAAGAAGTAACTGATATGAAGAGGTCTTTGAAAGGCGGGGAGGTTATCTTTTCAACTTTTGACGAACTGCCTCAGCATCATACCAAAGTAGCTGAAATGGTTCTCGCAAGAGCTCAAAGGCTGGTTGAACACGGAAAAGATGTGGTAATATTACTTGACAGCATTACAAGACTGGCAAGAGCTTATAATATGGTGGTGCCGGCTTCCGGAAAGACTCTTTCAGGAGGATTCGACCCGGGAGCATTCCACAAACCTAAGAAATTCTTCGGTGCTGCCCGCAAATTAGAGGAAGGCGGTTCCATAACCATTCTCGCTACGGCGCTTATAGAGACAGGAAGCCGCATGGACGAAGTCATATTTGAAGAATTTAAAGGCACAGGCAATATGGAACTGCATTTGGACAGAAAACTTTCAGAAAAAAGGATATTCCCAGCCATAAGCCTTAACAAATCAGGCACAAGACGTGAAGATTTGCTCATGACACAAGAAGAGCTCGAGGCAATATGGGTTATGCGGCGCAACCTTTCCGGCGGCAGCACGCAAGAAGTCACTGAAGCTATAATTGACAATCTGGCGCATACCAAGAATAACAGCGACTTCATCAAAGTTATCAAAAAAGTAATGATGGACTAAGTTTAAAACGATAAAGGGAAAAAGATGGATTTAAATAAAATTTTCTTGAAAAATGCCTGCCCTACTTCCATAGGAGGGCAGGCTATAATGGAGGGCATAATGATGCGCGGCCCGGAGAAAACCGCTGTGGCCGTAAGACTTGCAGATGGCAGCATACACATGAAGACTCAGCCTACGCCTAAGATGAACAGATGGGCTAAAGTTCCGCTGATAAGAGGTGTGGTAAATTTTGTGTCTTCTATGATACAGGGGACAAAAGTCCTCATGTACTCAGCAGATGTGCTGGAAGAAAATTATCCTGACGAATACGAAAAAGATAAATTTGACATCTGGATGGAAGAAAAATTCGGAAAAGAGAAGGCATGGAAAGTCCTTATGGCTTTTTCCGTCTTAATTGCCATAGTGCTGGCAGTATCCATATTTATGCTTTTACCTACCGTAGTAGTGGGATGGCTTTCAGCTGTAACCGACAGCATAATTCTGCTTAATCTGGCAGAGGGCGTAGTCAGAATGATAATCTTCATAGGATATATATTGCTTATATCTAAAATGAAGGATATAAGGACGGTATTTGAATATCACGGAGCAGAGCATAAGACTATCCATTGCTTTGAAAATAACCTTGAACTCACTCCGGAAAACGCTCAGCAATTCTATACGCTTCACCCTAGGTGCGGAACCAGCTTTCTCATGTTTGTAATGGTGATAGCTGTATTGGCTCATGCCCTTATGGGATGGCCGAATGTATGGATACGCATAATAAGCAGAATTTTAGTCCTTCCGCTTATTGCCGGAGTATCTTATGAACTGCTCAAATGGGCAGGAAGGAGTGACAATTGGATCGTTAAGATACTCAGCCTTCCGGGAATTTATCTTCAAAAACTGACTACCAAAGAACCAAATGAGAAACAGCTGGAAGTAGCCATTGCAGCTATGAAAGCTGTTCTGCCGGAGAACAAAACTCCTTACTTTGAAGGACTCTGTGATTTAAACGGAGAACCTATTAAGGAGGAGCCAAAGGACGAAGATCTTGGTCAGCCCGCTTTAAACCAGGAGACCAAGGACGATAATATAAGCCAGGAGAACGATGGCGACAATCTAAGCGAAGGAAATTTTGTTTGTGAAGGAGATGACACCGATGAGCCTGCCGCTGAAAGAGCTGATTAAAATAGGCGAAAAACAGCTTTCTGATGCCGGTATAGCAGATGCTGCAAGAGACGCAAAACTCCTTTATTGTTTTTTAGATAAATTGGATTCAGTAGGACTTTTGATGAGATGGCAGGACGTATTGCAAGACAATAGCTGTGAAAGTTATTTTGAGCTTATAGAAAGGCGTGCTGCCGGAGAACCTCTGCAATACATAACAGGTACCCAGGAATTTATGGGATTTCCGTTTAATGTTACACCGGCGGTGCTTATTCCAAGACAGGATACGGAAACCATGGTGGAAGACGCTATAGAACTTATAGAAAAAGGAACTTTGCGAGGTGAAGAATATATAAAACCTCAAGCCATTAAAGAGGTTTTGGACCTCTGCTGCGGCAGCGGAGCCATTGGCATATCCATTGCTAAAAGCTGCGGTAAGACCAAAGTGATTTGCTCCGATGTGAGCGAGGAAGCGCTAAAAGTAGCAGAGCAAAATGCGGCTCTTAACGGATGCAAATCAGTGAAAATGCAAAAAAGCAATATGTTTGAAGCCTTTAACAGCAGATTGGGAAGGAAGAAATTTGACCTGATAATCTCCAATCCGCCTTATATAGAAAGCAGCGTTATTCCCACCCTTCAGAGAGAAGTCAAGGACTATGAACCTATGATGGCTTTGGACGGAGGAGAGGACGGTCTGGACTTTTATCGGATTATTGCATCTGAAGGGGAAGACTATCTTCAAAAAAACGGAATTATCATGTTGGAAATAGGGTATGACCAGGGTAAGGCCGTGACGGAAATGCTTCAGGAGACAGGAAGCTTTGTTTCGATAAGATGTTTGAAAGACTTGGCAGGTAAAGACAGGATCGTGGTTGCCCGCCTTGAGGACAAAAAGAAGAGAAAAAATAAACGGAAAGCCGAAAAATAACAGGATAACAGGATAAAAGTTAAAAATCCTCTTGATTTCAATGGCTTTGCATGATATAGTATAAGGGCTGCGATGTTATTGCAGCAATTGTAGATAAAATTTAAAGGAAAGAGGGAAGAAGCATGAAGGAAGGAATCCATCCTGATTATAAGGAATGTAAAGTAACTTGCGCATGTGGTAACACTTTCGTTACAAAATCAACGAAAGAAGAACTGAGACTGGACGTATGTTCAGCATGTCATCCGTTCTTCACCGGTCAGCAGAAGTTTGTTAACAGAGGCGGCCGTGTTGAGAAATTCAAGAACAAGTACAACATGGACTAATAATCAAGACCACAAACCGGAACAAGCTTCCGGTTTTTTTAATGATAGGCACGCCTTGAGGGTGCAGCGCAATTTTCACAACGCACTTTTTATGGCGGCAACACTTTTCAAAAACTATAAAGCGTGTTATAATAAACGCTAGACTTTAAAGAGGAGCGAAAGATGTTCGATAAATTAGATTTTATATTAGAAAAGTACGAAGAGCTTTCTATGAAGGTTTCAGACCCTGACGTGATAAACAACCAGCCTCTTTGGCAGAAGTATATCAAAGAAATGGGAGAAATGGAGCCTATAGTAAACAAATATAAGGAATACAAAAAAGCTAAAGAGGAAATCTCAGAAGCAAAAGAAATGCTTGACTCCGGTGACGAAGAACTGAAAGAATTAGCCAAAATGGAGCTTTCCGAACTGGAGGATAAGCTTCCGCAGATGGAAGAAGACCTTAAGATACTGCTTCTCCCGAAAGACCCTAACGACGAAAAGAATGTATTCTTGGAAATCAGAGCAGGAACCGGCGGAGAAGAAGCCGCATTGTTTGCGCAGGATCTTTTGCGTATGTATTTGAGATATGCCGAAAGACGCGGCTGGAAGACCGAAATCATGGACGCCAACGATACGGGCATAGGCGGAATCAAAGAAGCCATAGTCCTCATTAAAGGCAAAGGCGCTTATTCCAGACTTAAATACGAAAGCGGTACGCACCGGGTGCAGAGAGTTCCTGAGACCGAAAGTTCCGGCAGAATACACACTTCAGCAGCTACTGTGGCAGTACTTCCTGAAGTGGACGATGTGGAAGTAGAAATCAATCCAAACGATGTGCGTGTGGATGTTTATCGTTCATCCGGCAACGGCGGACAATGTGTTAATACAACCGATTCAGCTGTAAGACTTACCCACATTCCTACGGGTCTGGTAGTAACTTGCCAGGACGAGAAGTCTCAGATAAAGAACAAAGAAAAGGCGTTCAAAGTGCTGAGATCAAGGCTGTATGACCTTAAGCTCCAGGAACAAAATGATGAGATAAGCGCCGAAAGACGCAGCCAGGTAGGTTCCGGAGACAGAAGCGAGAGAATAAGGACGTATAATTTTCCGCAAGGCAGAGTAACAGACCACAGAATCGGCATGACCCTATATAAGCTGGACGGATTTTTAGATGGCGAGATCGATGAGATTATAGACGGTCTCATAACCAGCGACCAAGCCGAAAAAATGAAAAATTTCTAAAGTTTAAATAAAAAAGACACGCAAAAAATGGACACCAGAATATTAGGCACAGATGACAAAGGAATAACAGAAGCTGCTAAAATACTGAAGGAAGGCGGTCTCGTAGCATTTCCCACTGAAACGGTGTATGGCCTGGGAGCCAATGCTATGGATGATGAGGCTGTAAGTAAGGTGTATGCTGCTAAAGGAAGACCCAGTGACAATCCGATGATAGTCCACGTAGCGAAACCGCAGGATTTGACTTTACTTACTGACAACATAACGGACGACATGAAAAAACTGGCAGAAAACTTTTGGCCCGGACCGCTTACTATGGTGGTACAAGCCAAGCCTCAAGTTTCCAGAATTACCACAGGGGGACTTGATACGGTAGCTGTCAGAATTCCTGACAACGAAACCACCCTTAAGCTCATAGAAACAGCAGGCATGCCTCTGGCAGGACCGAGCGCCAACCTTTCAGGGCATCCCAGCCCAACATCGTCCAATCACGTTTACGATGATCTTCAAGGCAGAATAGACGCAGTAATTCAGGGCGAAATTTGTAAGGTAGGCATAGAATCGACAGTAGTAGATATGACATCGCCGGCGCCTGTTATATTGCGTCCGGGAATTGTGACGGCAGAAGACCTGGAAAAAGTTCTCGGAAAGAAGGTTGAACTGGACCCTGCAGTTTTGCAAAAACCAAAAATTTCGAACAATGGAAAGCTTTTAGAAACGGAAGATGATTATAAGCCAAAAGCTCCGGGAATGAAATATAAACATTATGCGCCAAAGGCAGAAATGATGATTTTCGTAGGCGAGCCTGAAAAAGTGAGACTGGCTATAGCCGCTGAAAAGATGGCAAGGGTAGAATTCGGACAGAAAGTCGGCGTGCTGATTTTTGACAGCGATAAGCCTAAAGAGGCAGCTCATGACTTTTTCGCCCAGCTGAGAGCTTTTGACAAAAGCGGAGTAGACGTCATCTTGGCAGCTGCCTTAAAAGAAGACGGAGTAGGGCTGGCTGTGATGAACAGGATGTTCAAATCGGCAGGATATAATATACGAGAAGTAGAGTAATTTTTAAAGGAGAAAAGCAAATGAAAATTGCTGTAGCAAGTGACCACGGTGGCTTTGCCTTAAAAGAGACTGTAAAGAAACATCTTCTTGAAAGGAACATAGAAGTTTTAGACTTAGGTACCGATTCGGAAGATTCAGTGGATTATCCTAAATACGGTCAGCTGTGCGGACAGACGGTAGCCTCAGGGCAAGCAGACCTTGGCATCGTAATCTGCGGTACAGGAATCGGCATTTCCATCGCAGCCAATAAGGTACACAAAATAAGGTGCGGACTGTGCACTTCTGTAGAGATGGCCAGACTTACCAAACAGCATAACAATGCCAATGTCCTGGCTCTTGGAGGAAGAACAACGGAACCTGAACTGGCCCTCGAAATTGTTGATACATGGCTTGATACTGAGTTTGAAGGCGGCAGACATCAGCGCAGGGTAGATATGTTAGACAGTATGTAATATACTTACAAGGATAAGATGTAAACGAGGAGAAGTTGAAATGGGAAAAGTATTTGTATTTGATCATCCGTTAATTCAGCACAAGACTGCGCTGATGAGAAAGACTGACACCAGCGTCAAAGAGTTTAGAGAGCTGGCGAAAGAAGTTGCAACCTTGATGGGATTTGAGGCTACACGCAATTTAGAACTGGAAGATGTTGAGATAGAAACTCCTATCTGTAAGACTAAGATGAAGATGTTAAAAGGAGAAGACATCGCTATCGTTCCCATACTTAGAGCAGGCTTAGGCTTCGTAGACGGTATGCTGGCTCTAGTACCGAACGCCAAAGTAGGGCATATAGGCCTTTACCGGGATCCTGAAACCCACGAACCTGTTGAATATTACTGCAAACTGCCTGTAGACATCGAGAAGAGAAAGATATTCGTAGTGGATCCTATGCTGGCCACCGGGGGCAGTGCAGTAGCGGCGATAGATTTTATCAAGCAAAGAGGCGGAAAAGATATAGTCTTCATGTGCCTCATAGCTGCGCCTGAAGGCATCGATGTCCTCCAAAAGGCCCATCCGGATGTGGACATATATATAGCCGCAAAAGATGAGAGGCTCAACGAAAATGCATACATAGTGCCGGGTCTTGGAGACGCCGGAGACAGATTATATGGAACAAAGTAGATAATTACGAAACAGATGATTACAACATAGGCAATTATTTTAGAAGGAGAAAGTTTGATGAATTTTGATTTTATCCCTGATAACGTCAGCAAATATGATAACGTATACGACGTACTGAAGGAAAGGGGCTTTATCGAGCAATCCACTGATGAAGAGAAGATAAGAGAACTGCTTCAAAGGGAAAAGGTAAAGTTCTACATCGGTTTCGACCCGACGGCCGACTGCCTGCATGTAGGCCATTTTATGCAGGTGATAATAATGATGTACATGCAAAAGTTTGGACATACCCCTGTCGTACTCATCGGAGGCGGTACCGGCATGGTAGGCGACCCTTCCGGAAGAACTGACATGCGTCAGATTATGACAGTAGAAACCATTGAACACAACTGCAATCAGTTTAAGAAACTGTTTGACAGGTTCCTGGACTTTGACGATGAATGGGAATACGTAGGAAACGAAGGCGTTTTCGTTCCGGGTCACGAAAATAAAACTCCTGAGCCGGGGAAGGCCATAGCTGTCAATAACGCTCGCTGGCTGAGACCGCTCAATTATATAGATTTTCTGCGTGAAATAGGCTCCCTTTTTAATGTGAACACCATGCTTAGAGCAGAGTGCTTCAAGCAGAGAATGGAGCGTGAGGGAGGCCTCACCATGTTCGAACTGAATTACATGCTTATGCAGAGTTATGACTTCATGGTGATGGCTCGCGACTTTGATGTAAAAATTCAGTTCGGCGGCAACGACCAGTGGTCCAATATCATAGGCGGCGTAGATCTTACTCGCAAAAAGACAGGAAAAGAAGTCTATGGAATGACTTTCTCCCTGCTCACCAATTCAGAAGGCAACAAGATGGGCAAGACCGCAAAAGGAGCCCTCTGGCTCAGCCCTGAAAAGACAAGTCCCTATGAATTCTTCCAGTACTGGAGAAACGTTGGAGACGCAGATGTTAACAAATGCTTGAGAATGCTTACATTTCTTCCGATGGATGAAATTGAAAGACTTTCATCTCTCGAGGGTGCGGAAATCAATAAGGCTAAAGAAATATTGGCTTATGAAGTAACCAAGCTGGTTCATGGCGAAGAGGAAGCCAAGAAGGCTCTCGACGGAGCAAGAGCGGCTTTTGCCGGAAACGGCGACATGGCCAACATTCCTACAGCCAAGATGGATCGCAGTATCTTTGAAGGCGAAGGCATTGGCATAGTAACTTTAATCAAGGATTTGGGCCTGGTTCCAAGCAACAGCGAGGGATTCAGAACTATCGAACAGGGAGGTCTTACTGTGGGAGGCAAAAAAGTTACCGATAAAAAAATGCAGGTAACTTTGGACATGTTCGAGGACGGCAAACTGCTCATACAAAAGGGCAAGAAAAAGTTCCAAATGATAGAGATATAAAAAGACATTTTATGGTCGATATATCCGGTAAATAATGTAAAAAAATATAAAAATCAGGAAAAATGTCAGCAAAATCGATGATTTGACTGACATTTTTTCAAAATTTTCAAG
>UQEW01000077.1 GCA_900540145.1 uncultured Eubacteriales bacterium | reverse complement strand
TGGACTCAATCGCTTTTTTCTACTACTAAAGTCTCACATCTATTGTAAAGCTACATTTCTTGGCAAGAAGATAGCCAGCCCTGAAGTGGAAAGCCATAGCTAAGGACAAGACCGGGGCGCAGCGGCTTTCCAAGTTTTTGGGTGACATTTCATTTTGTATACTTTTTTGCGAAAATTTGATACAAAGTATCAAAAAAATCGAAAAAAGTATGATGCGGTAATACCTTTTCGCAAAAAAGTGATACTTTGTATGACGCTTATCGTGATTTGGTATGACGTTTGTCGGAGATACGGTCAACGGCTCTGCGTCTTAGAAGCCCTGTGCTTTAGCACTTTCTATTTTTGAATTCAGCCAAAATCCTATTATAGAGACAGTCGCCATATATTCTCTCCGCCGCGCATACCCTCTACGTCACTCATTCTCTCCGCCGCGCATACATGCCACGCACAATACAAGAATCGCCATGCTACACACAGCTACCCCTCGCATAAATCCGGCAACCAACACAAAATATTGATAATACATTTACATTGGATTGTTATACTAAAATAAAACAAACTCAGGAGACTTTTCGTTGCAAAGACTAACAGCATCTAAATTTTTAGTTGCAAAGACTAACAACAGGAGGGTTATCAAATGCGGCTTTTAATAGCAGAAGATGATGAAAAACTTTTAAAATCGCTGCTGCACGTATTTAAAACTAATAAATTCATTGCAGACGGGGTTAGTAACGGTCAAGATGCCCTTAATTATGCAATGTCAGGAGAATATGATAGCATAGTCATGGACATAATGATGCCGGAAAAAGACGGCATACAGGTTTTAAAAGAACTGCGAAAACACCATATCAATACGCCTGTATTGCTTTTGACTGCAAAGACTCAAGTTGCTCAACGGGTAGAAGGTTTAGACGCAGGAGCTGATGATTATTTGCCAAAACCTTTTTCTGTTGCCGAACTTTTAGCTCGAGTAAGAGCTATGCTCAGGAGAAAAGAAAACTATACACCGGAACTTGTAAGTTTTATGAGTGTTACGCTTAATTGCTCAACAATGGAAATTGTATTTGAAGAAAAACTTATATCTCTCAGCGGAAAAGAATTTCAGGTTCTGGAAATGTTGATGAAAAACCCTCGCATTATCATACCATCAGAACAGCTCATGACCCATATTTGGGGCTGGGATGCTGCCGTAGATATAAGCGTCATATGGGTACATATTTCCAATTTGCGAAAAAAATTGGAAATGATAGGTGCGCCTATTACCATTAAATTTATTCGCGGAGCAGGATACATGCTGGAGGGAAGGCAAATAAACCGGAGAGAGAAATATGATTCATGAACTTAGGAAAAAACTGATAAAATATGCGCCATATCAGCGTTAGCTGTATTGGCGCTGATTTTTATATTTATTTATATATTCAGTATGAGGCAGCTTAATGGCGCTATGGATATGCTTACAGACAGAATATCGGAAAATGGAGGAAGATTTCCGGCTTTCAATGAAGAGACCGTCAGACAGCAGCACGAAAACAGAAGCCTGTTCAGGGATTTTATTAACGAGGAAACACATTTCAGCATTACTGTATATTTTAGGCAGGTTTAAGGTCGAAAACATATAATCTTGCTGTAAATAAAAAAGTAAGGGGGTATAAAAATGAAATCCAAATCAAAATTAATAGCACTTGCAATGACTGCTGCACTTATGCTCACTGTTTTTCCGCGTGTTCAAGCGAAAGCAGCGATGATTCATCTACTACCGATGACAGTTATGACGAAAGTACCTCTTATGAAGAAACGTCAAGCAGTTCTGGAGAAACGTCAGATGTTACGGATGTCATAGGTGAGGTCACTTATAAAAGCTCTTCTTGTTTAGTAATGAGCGTATATGAAGCAGCCGGAAAATAGACGATTATGCTGCTCTGGACACATAATCACTGACCGATACAGAGACCTATGAGTCTGTAAATATTGATTCAGGAACGCAACAGGTAATAATCTTAACGTAAGCTATAATCATCCCTTTGAAAAGAGCTATTTCAAACTGAAGAGTTTCTCTTCTATAGTCTGAAATAGCTCTTTTTTTAAAGCTCTTTTTTATTCCCACAGAACCTGAGGGTATTTGCCGGCGTCTTTCATGGCTTGGATGGCTTTTACCACGCTGTCTTTGTCCTCCTTATAAGTGACTCCGTACCATTTGTCGCAGGATTTTAATACTTTTACGTCTGCATACCCTTCCTGAATCAGCCGGTCTACTACTGCCGGCAAAAAATACTCTCCTTTTTGAGGATTTTCTGCCATAGCCTTGTCCAGAAAATCAGGGAAACGGCTCCAAAGTTCATTCATCATAGAAGGTGTGAATCCCCAAAAATTCATTGATACTATGGTGCCGGGAGCAAGTTCATGCCACGATAAGCCGTCATCTTGCGTAAATACGATTTTTTTATCTTGCCACTGAATCTTTGTGCGTTCTGTAATGCTGGTTAAAAATCCGTCGTCTGAAGTTTGGCATACGCCGCGGGATACATAACCGTTTTCAGTAAGGGTATTCTCTATCTGATAGCCTACCATACAATATTGATATTTAAGGTTGTCTTCTGCTGAAGCTAAGAAGGCATATATTTGCTTGAATGCGTCGGGACCATAATAGTCATCGGCGTTTATTACAGCGAAGGGAGCGTCGGCCAATTTTCTTGCAGAGAGGACTGCATGACCGGTTCCCCATGGCTTTTCCCTGCCAACAGGAACTGAATAGCCCTCCGGCAGGTCGTCAAGTTCCTGAAAGGCATACTTTACATCTATGAATTTGCCTGCCCTCTCGTCTATAAGTTTTCTGAAATCTTTTTCGTTTTCTTTTTTTATTATAAATATGACCTTTTCAAAGCCTGCGGATATAGCGTCATAAAGGGAAAAATCCAATATGATTTCGCCGGCGCTGCTTACAGGTTCTATTTGTTTCAATCCTCCAAACCGGCTGCCCATGCCTGCCGCCATAATTACTAAAATAGGTTTTTTCATCGGTATCTTGCTCCTATAAAATTTTTATCGTTTCTATTTTATAACAACTTTACCGGTGCCGCAAGATTATGTATAATTAAAGTATATTCATATTTGACAACAAGACGATATAGAGAAAGGTGGGGCAAGATGTTAAAAACTATGGAACAATCGGAAAGAGATACTGTGTTAGCAGTGGCAGATCTTATGGTAACAGCTGCAAAAACAGCGCCTAAGGGAAGCGGAAAAGATACTGTGGTTGCAGCAGTAGTAACAGGAGAGGAAAAAGAACGCCTTTCTCAGGCTATGAGAGAGCTTGGCGAAGAATATAAAGAAGATTTTATCATCAGAGACGCAGGTAATGTGGCTTCCAGCATATGCGTAGTGCTCATAGGATGCAAAGACACGCCTTTCGGCCTTGACAACTGCAGCATGTGCGGATTTAAAAACTGCGCGGAAATGAAAAAAGCCGGCACAAACTGCGTGTTTAACGTGACCGACCTGGGTATCGCCATAGGCTCTGCAGTTTCAGTAGCCGCAGATAACCGTATAGATAATCGTGTTATGTATTCCGCAGGTAAAGGGGCTATCAAAATAGGCTTCTTACCGAAAGAGGTGAAAGTATGCTATGGCATACCGCTCAACGCAACTTCCAAGAGCATCTATTTTGATAGGGGACCCGGATCTGTCCTGCGATAGGTGTGTGTTTATAAATAAGAACTTATTTAAATTGAGCTCTTATATAATGAAGTATAACAGATAATAACGTCAAAATCTTTGTATAAAAATACAAAAATAAGCGTCGAATTTTGTAAAAAATATAAAAAACCGACTTGCTAAAGCCGGTTTTTTATATTATTAATTTATAAAAACTCGTTAAGCATATATATCTTTATAGCGATGGACAAATTTTCATTAAATTCTTTTTCATTGCTCTTTTTATCGAGAAGCTGGTGCATTTTTGATAAGCGATATCTTACTGTATTTTTGTGGCAATACAGAGCTTTAGCGGTTTTATCCAAATCTCCGCGGCATAGAGTGTACACTTTGGCTGTATGCAAAAGTTCCTCATTGCCACTTAGCAAAGGAGCCAAATATTCTTTCATATATTGAATTACCCAAGGGCTGTTTATTTCAGGTGCTACAAGGCGGTAGATGCCTATTTCTTCATATAACCGAACAGGAGCGTTTTCAATGGTTGCAATATTTTTAGCCCAAAACGCTTCTCTTATGACCTTTCCGAAGCCTTCATCAATCTGTCTTATAGAACTTATACCGCAGTAAACTTTAGATTTGTCTATTTGGAACGCTAAAGTTATGTCTTCAAATAACGCGTCAAAACGATTTTTATCTGCTTCATCTTGGCTTAATATAATAAAATAACTGTTGTAATATTTACAAAAGGCTGCCTTTTTGCTAAATTTTTCAAAATTCTGCATTCTTTTCACAAAAGCAGTGACTTGTTCTTCGGAAGAATGCAGAGAATCCTTTATGCAAACAGCTCGTATAAATTTTTTTAAACGGATATTAACCTTTTTGCATAGAACAGCTTCTTCCTTCAGCGACATGTCTTGCTTTATCACTCGAACAAAATCAGATTCTATAGCAGAAATATCAGCAGCCTCATCAAGAGCCTGTTTTATAGAAAAAATTATATCTTCGAAATATTCATCTCCGCCGAATTCCAACAGCGGAAAATCGTTAGCGTTGGCAAAATCCACAACCTCTTTGGGAAGCTCTTTTATTATTACGGTTTTATATGCCATACAGCTGACATTTAATTCATGAAGCTTCTTTACGGCGTCAATGATAAGATTCGGATTATCCTTTGCAAAAAGCAGGCTGGTAAGGGCGATGCTGTTTCCATCAAAGACGTGGTCTCTTGAAATATCAATCCCCTGAACGAACTCAAAATCCAGGATTTCGGCGGCTTCTACAGGTTTATCAAGGCCTCCAGCACCGGCTATCAATTTAAATTGACTGAAGGTAGAAATATTGAACAAATCTTTTACAGTAAGCTTCATAATCCTGCACTCCTTACCATAATGCTTGGTTTATTTTGAAAACATAGGTGTAGAAAGATAACGGTCTCCGGTATCAGGAAGGAAGGCTACTATGTTCTTTCCCGAATTTTCTTCGGCCATAGCGAGGGTGACAGCAGCGTGAATTGCGGCGCCTGACGTTATTCCGACCAAGATCCCCTCTTTTGTGGCCATAAGCTGTCCTTTCTGATAAGCATCATCTTCTTTAATCGTAATGATTTCATCATATACAGATGTGTCTAAAACAGAAGGAACAAAATTAGCGCCAATACCCTGAAGCCCATGAGGTCCCGCTTTCCCGGAAGAAAGCAGCGGAGACGCGGCAGGCTCAACTGCTACAATTTTTACATTTGGCTTTTTTTCTTTTAGATATTTGCCTACACCGGTTATGGTGCCTCCTGTACCTACGCCGGCCACAAAAATGTCGATATTTCCGTCAAGAGCTTTATAAATTTCAGGGCCGGTAGTCTCATAATGAATCTTTGGATTGGCAGGGTTGTCAAACTGACCCGGTATAAAACTGCCCTCTGTCTGCGCAGCCAGTTCGTTGGCTTTGTCTATAGCTCCCTGCATGCCTTTTTTCCCTTCTGTAAGAACTAATTTGGCGCCATAGGCCTTAAGCAAGTTTCTTCTCTCAATGCTCATAGTTTCCGGCATGGTCAAGATTACTTCATAACCTTTTGAAGCGGCGACGGAAGCCAGCCCTATACCTGTGTTTCCGCTAGTCGGTTCAATTATAACTGCGCCGGGCTTTAGCAATCCCTTGGCTTCGGCATCCTCAATCATGGCGAGACTGATTCTGTCTTTGGCGCTGCCTGCAGGATTAAAGCATTCCAGCTTTCCGTAGATTTTAGCTTTTAATTTATAAGCGCATTCAACAGAATGAAGTCTTACAAGAGGAGTGTTTCCGATAAGTTGTCTGATGTTATCATAAGAGTTCATTTTTTCTATACATCCTTTCCGAAATCAGTATGGATATTGCTAATATCATCGTGCCTATCAGCATGCCGCACGCCACGTCTGTTATCCAATGCACACCCACATAAAGCCTGCTTGGACCTATTAGAAGTGCCAGAACAGTGCATATTACGGTGAGAACAGTTCTAAGCTTTTCATTATGGCAATTCTTTCTTATCAAATAGAGCAGAAGCCCATAAACTATGACGGAAGAAACGGAATGCCCGCTGGGAAAAGAATAGCCGCCTTGTTCCACCAGATGAAAAGCCTCATCAGGTCTTGCTCTGAGAAATAGATTTTTCAAAGGCTGATATATCGCAACGCCTGTAATTGCTGCCAGAGAAACAGGAAGACCGTATTTTTTTCTACCTGGGAGCAAGAGAAGAATGGCACAAAGCACGATTATAGTGTTAGTATCTCCCAAATGGGTCAGACCGATTACTATAACGTTTAAAAAATCATTTCTTATGGACACAAACCAGTCGCGTACTGCAATATCGACGGAAAATGGTTTAGTGTCACCTGCATATATTAGCAGACAAATGCAGATCGATAAAACTAAGGCCGCTGCGGCTATGGCTATCAACGCATATGTTTGTTTTTTACTGTTATTCATCCGATTTTCTCCTAATATCCTTTAATCAATTATATACTTTTTTTGTGGAAAATACTATATGATTTATGTTATATTGTTTTATATGCTTAAGAGGCATTTATGTATTAGGAGGAAGCCAAATGAAACTTTTGAACAATATATTAGGATTAGGATATATCGCATATACCTTATTTACAATAAGAAGGTATAAGAAATTAATAGAAAGGTTAAAACAAGAAGGCAGAAAGGAAGAACAGAGACAGGCCATAGCCGAAGTGTGCCATATATGGTCAGATAAGGTGGCAAAACATTTTAAAACAAATATAAAAGTCATCAATCCGGAAAATCTGCCGGAAGAAGGTCCTTGCGTATATGTTTCAAATCATCAATCCTATGCGGATATCCTGGTTTTATTAAATGTGATAAAGCACCAGACCGGCTTTATAGCAAAAGAAGAGCTGGCAAGCATACCGGTGTTTTCTAAATGGATATTGAGGATAGGAAGCTTATTTATCCTGAGGGGCGACGCGAGGGAATCGCTTAAAACCATCAGCGAAGGGGTGGATATGATAAAAGACGGATATTCATTGGTAATATTTCCTGAAGGAACGAGAAGCCGCGGCGGTCAAATGGGTGAATTTAAACCAGGAAGCCTTAAACTTGCCACCAAAGCAAAGACTGTCGTAGTACCTCTAACCATTAACGGCAGTTATAAAATGTATGAAGAACCGGGTCAGATAACTAAAAACGTCACAATCGAAATTACTGTTCACAAGCCTGTAGATACATCGCAGATGGATAGAAAAGAGTTGGCTGGACTTAGTGAAGTTTTGGAAGAAACAATAAAAAACGCTTTGCATTAGAGAGAAGTTAAACGCAAAAAATAATAAAGCCGCGCTGTTTTACGCGGCTTTTTATAAGTATGGACTTATTTATTAACCTCATTGGAATCTTGAAGAACCACCTCAATCTGCAACATTTCGTCGTTTCTGACGATAGTGAAAGTTACAGTATCACCGACTTCGTGGTTTTGAATTTGACGTACCAACATATCTGAGCTTGTGACTTTTTCCCCGTCGATCATATAGATCAAGTCACCTGCTTGTAATCCGGCTTTTTCAGCGTTTTCCCCTGTGACTTCCTGAATATATACACCTGTTACGTCTACGCCATATCGCATAGCTTCAGATGCAGATGTAAGATCAACTATGGTCACACCCGCTGCCGGTCTTCCTTCTACATAGCCGTTTGCTATAAGAGATTCAGCAACTTCTTTAACTGTATTAACAGGTATCGCAAATCCGAGACCTTCAACATCAGACCCTGAAGATTTAGCAACAACTAAGCCTATAAGATTGCCATACTGGTCGAAAACACCACCGCCTGAATTACCGGGATTGATTGAGGCGCTTATCTGCAAGAGCGTCATGCTCTTACCTTCCAGAGTGATTTCTCTTTCAAGACCGCTGATTATACCATCAGTGGCTGTTCCTGCCAGTGTTCCAAGAGGATTGCCAATAGCAACTGCCAAGTCTCCTACGCTGAGCTGAGAACTGTCGCCGAGAGTTACAGGAGTTAAACCTGTGGCATCAATTTTTAATACAGCTACATCAGTTTGCTCATCAGTGGCTACTACAGTAGCATCGTAAGAAGTACCATCATGCAGAGTTACTTCTATGGTGCTGGCGCCGTCGATTACGTGATTGTTAGTGAGGATATAACCATCTTCACTGTAAACAACACCGCTTCCTGCGCCATTGGTTACGTATTGCCGTGCCCACGAGTCTGTAGAAACAGAACCTGTTGTAATTGCTACAACGGAATTTTCGTTTTTTGCGATGATTTCTTGTATTGACAGCTCGCTGCCCGTAGCTTTTGTTAAATTATAGTTAGTCGCGTTTAAGCTATTGCCTTGTGTCGTGTTGCCAAACAATGCGGAGGAAAAAGCGAAAGCTCCGGCCCCTATTGCAGCTGAAAATATCATCGCGAAAATCAGAGTAAAAATGAAGAATTTTTTGGTCACATATTTTTCTTTAGCTTTTTTCTTTTTCTCTTTTTTCTCCGGCATAGTGAAGTTTACCGGAGTATTGGTGAGCTCCTCGTCGTTTCCGGGG
>UQEW01000076.1 GCA_900540145.1 uncultured Eubacteriales bacterium | reverse complement strand
TCATCGATGGCCAATCCTTCCGCCATCTCAACCCCCAGCTCGAAAGTATCGGTGTTGTGTTCTCTGCCAACGTAAAGTTTATAATTCATTGTGAGCTCTTTGCTGAACTTGGCAATTACAGTTTCAACCTGTGACGGGAATACATTGACTCCTCTTATTATGAGCATATCGTCGGTTCTGCCGAAGACACGGCTCATTCTTACGGTAGTTCTTCCGCATGCACATTTTTCTCTCATGAGATAACAGATATCTCTTGTCCTGTATCTTATCAGAGGCATGCCTTCCTTGCCGATAGTAGTTATAACCAGTTCTCCCTTTTCTCCGTCAGGTACAGGTTCCAGAGTATCAGGATTGATTATTTCCGGATAGAAATAGTCCTCCTGAATATGCATTCCATTATTTTCGCTGCAGCTTGTGGATACTCCCGGTCCCATTACTTCTGACAGCCCGTATATATCATGAGCTTTTATTCCAAGCCCTGCTTCAATTTTGTCGCGCATAGCCTGAGTCCAAGGCTCTGCGCCGAACACGCCTGCTTTGAGAGCCAGATCCTCCGGTTTGATTCCCGCTTTTGCCACGCCTTCTGCTATAGTAAGAGCATATGAAGGAGTACAGCACAAAACGGTGCTCTTCATGTCGTTTAAGAACATTATCTGTTTCTGCGTATTGCCGCTGCTCATAGGTATTACAGTAGCGCCTATGGTTTCGGCGCCCAGATGAGCTCCAAGTCCTCCGGTAAACAACCCATATCCATAGGAAACATGTACTACAGAATCCTGGTCAGCCCCTGCCATCGTAAGACCTCTGGCTACGCATTCGCCCCACATTTTTAGGTCATTTCTCGTATAACCGGCTATCTTAGGCTTGCCTGTAGTTCCGGATGAAGCTTGTATTCTTACTATTTCCCTCATAGGCTTGGCAAATAGTCCTGTAGGATAGTTAGCTGCCAGGTCTTCTTTTGAAGTAAACGGCAATTTTACTATATCATCTAAAGTTTTAATATCTTCAGGAGTTACTCCCGCCTCCTCCATCTTCTTCCTGTAAGGCGCCACATTGTCGTATTCATGCTTTACAGTCTTTTTTAACCTTTCCAACTGTAAAGCCTGCATGGTCTCACGATCGGCACACTCCATTTCTTTGTTCCAAATCATTGTAAAAAATTCCTTTCTTATGACTATATTCAATATTATTATCTTCAATTAATGATTCAACTTACATTAAGCATTTTATATGAAGCCTGTTATGCTCTCTCACCCATGGCAAAAGCCTTTTTATTCAATTGGATGAATTTTGGCTTGACGTTCTTCTCTATCACTTCAATCCATTCTTTTTCATCAAACGGCAGTTCCTTTGAAGCTGCTCCGAGAAGCACCACGTTGACGGCTTTTACGCTGCCGCATTCCTCAGCTATCTTGAGAGCGTCAAAAGCTTTTACATGGCTTGCGCGTTTTTCTAACGTTTGAACTATATCCTGCGGATATGCAGCCTGTTTCAAAATGACAGGCATCGGCATTATCTGCTGAGTGTTGACATACATAACGCCATCCTTTTTCAAATATGGCAGCCATCTGTAGGCTTCCAGTTCTTCAAAGGCAATTATCATATCAGCGTCGCCAAGTTCTATCAGCGGAGAATTCACATGGGTTTTATCTATCTTTACATGGGTTACTACGCTGCCTCCGCGCTGGGCCATTCCATGTACTTCTGAAAGTTTTACGTCGTATCCTTTGTTCAGCGCCAGATTTCCCAGCAGCACGCTGGCAAGCAAGGTTCCCTGACCGCCTACTCCGACAATCAAAATATTTACCTTATCCATTATTATCTGGCCTCCTTTCCGCTCTTCAAAGCTGAAGCTTTTTCATCAATCTTTATGGCTTCAAAAGGACATACTTTTTCACATAGCCCACAGCCGACGCAACGTTCAGGCACGATATAAGGCTTTCCATCCTTTTCTTCTATGGCAGGACAGCCTATCTTCATACACTGTTTGCAGTTTTTACATGCGTCCGTTACCAGATACGGTATATCAGGCTGTTTCACTATCAAAGCGCAAGGCCTCTTAGTTATGATGACAGAAAGTTCTTCTCTCGCTGTCTCTTCGTTGATGACTTTTTCCAGTTCTTCAATTTCAAACGGGTCTATTTCAAATATGTTCTTCACACCTACAGCTCTGCAAACTTCCGCTATATCTATAGCAGGCGCTTCCTCGCCTTTGGCGTTTCTTCCGGTGGACGGATTATCCTGGTGGCCTGTCATGCCGGTAATCCTGTTGTCCAAGACGATAACCGTGCCCTTAGAACCGTTATAGTTCATGTTTATAAGGCCTGTTATGCCTGAATGAAAGAAAGTGGAATCTCCCAGCACAGCGACAACGTCCTTGCTTGTACCCATAGCCTTTTCAAAACCGTGAGCCATGGTTATAGAGCCTCCCATGCACAAGCATGAGTCCATAGCCGATGTCGGCGGAAGGGCCGCCAAAGTATAGCAGCCTATATCACCCATCACGGTTTTTTTAGTCTTACTTAACACATGGAAAATTCCTCTGTGAGGACAGCCCGCGCAGAGAAGCGGAGGTCTTCCCGGAGCATCTTCAACCAGTGGGGCTTCTTCCACATTTTTGCCAAAGGCTTTCTTTATCATGTTGGCGCTGTATTCGCCTTGAATGGTGAACATATCCTTGCCTCCGGCAACTTCCACGCCCATGGCTCTTATCTGTTCTTCAAAAAACGGGTCTCCTTCTTCTATGACATACAGCTTATCAACTTTTGAAGCAAAATCACGGATTAAATCTTTCGGAATAGGATTTATCAAACCCATTTTGAGGACGCTTGCTTCAGGCAGCGCGTCTTTGACATACTGGTAGCAAATTCCGCTGGTAATTATGCCTATGCTTCTGTCTGCCATCTCAATGCGATTGATATCCATCGTATTGGCGTCTTGCCCTATCTGCTTCATGCGGTTTTCCTGCGCCACATGAAGTTTTTTAGCCATGGCAGGCATTGCCACATGTTTTTGTATATCTTTTACATACGGTATTTTTTCTCTTTCAAGTCTTTCTCCCACTTCAACTATTCCACGGGAATGAGAAAGGCGCGTGTTGGAACGCAAAAGAACGATTGTATCGTATTTTTCACTTATATCATAAGCAAGCTTTATGTAATCTTTGCACTCTTGAGGGTCGGCAGGTTCCAGCACAGGAACTCCTGCGGACTTTCCGTAATACCTTGAATCCTGCTCATTTTGGCTGGAATGACATCCGTTATCGTCTGCCACCAGGATGACAGTTCCTCCCGTAACTCCTGTATATGCTGCTGTAAAGAACGGGTCGGCAGCTACGTTGAGTCCCACATGTTTCATACATGAAAGCGCCCTGACTCCTCCTACAGAAGCCCCCATAGCCACTTCCACTCCTACCTTTTCATTAGGAGCCCATTCTACATGAATTTCATCATACTTTGCTAATGTTTCAGTAACCTCTGTGCTAGGTGTCCCCGGATAAGATGAAACCACCTTGACCCCGGCTTCATACGCGCCCCTGGCAAAGGCCTCGTTTCCCAGCATAATTTTTTTCTCCATCATCTGATACCTTCCTTATTTATTGTCTCTCTTGTCTATTACATGTTTTCCTTTTCCCTCGTACCTTGGCAGCGTTCCAGGTGTCACCAAAGTCACTTTTGCATCTATATTAAGTACAGATTTTAAATCATGTCTCATTCTGGCCCTGAGGGCTTCCAGCTTTTCATAATCATCAAGCAGAGAAGCGTCCGAGAACTCTACCCTTACCTCTATGCGATCCAAATAGTCCTGAGTGGTGACTATAATCTCATAGAAAGGTTCTACTTCCTTTATGGCCATTATTACAGACTCTATCTGGCTAGGGAATACGTTGACGCCTCGTATCACCATCATATCATCTGTTCTGCCTTGTACTTTGGCCATCCTCAAAGATGTTCTTCCGCACTGACATGGTTCATCCATAAGCCAAGTTATGTCTCTGGTTCTGTATCTGAGCATAGGAAAAGCTTCCTTGGTAAGCGTAGTTATCACCAGCTCTCCCTTTTCTCCCATAGGCAGAGGCTCCAGCGTGTCCGGATCTACGATTTCAGGAAGAAAATGGTCTTCTGCAAAATGCAATCCCTGTTTGAGATAGCATTCACCGGCCACTCCCGGACCTCCCACTTCGGAAAGTCCATAATTTTCTGTGGCTAAAATTCCAAGGGCGTTTTCTATCTTTGCCCTCATCTCCTCTGTATGCCCTTCTCCTCCAAACAGAGCCAGCCTAAGATTCAGCTTGCTCTTGTCGATTCCTTTTTTCTCTATTGCCTCAGCCAAATGAAGCGCATATGAAGGAGTCGCTACCAGCACCGTAGTGCCGAAATCCTGCATTATCATTATTTGTCTTTCTGTATTTCCTGAGGAAAGGGGAACTACCATAGCTCCGACTTTTTCCATTCCGTAATGCAGACCGAAACCGCCGGTAAACAAGCCATATCCGAAAGCGATCTGTGTAATATCCTTGGATGTGACTCCTGCAGCAGTAATCAGCCGGGCAAGACATTCAGTCCAGTTTTCCAAATCGTTCCTGGTATATCCTACTATCTTAGGTTTTCCTGTAGTTCCTGACGACCCGTGAATCCTTACAATTTCATCCTTCGGCACTGCAAAGAGTCCGAAAGGATAATTATCTTTAAGATCGCTGGCCGTAGTAAACGGCAGAAGCCTTACATCTTTCAAAGTCTTGATGTGGTCCGGTTTCAAACCTATCTCGTCAAATTTTTTCTTATAGAAAGGAACCCTTTCATAACAGTAGGCAGTGATCTTTTTCAGCCTTTCAAGCTGTATCTGATTTTTCTCTTCCCTGGTGGCACATTCCCACTTGGGATTCCAAATTTTATGTTCCATCCTTTTCTCCTAAGTACTGTTTCTCAGGGTATGCCCGGCTTATCCTTGACTGGCGCTTAGTCTAGGCACCCAAAAATGCTCATATGTAAACTATATCACAAAAGTATTCTATTGCCTATAATATTTTTTGTGTGAAACTATAGACTTTTGATTGGTTTTATGTTAAACGGTACATAAAAGTTACAGCCCGATTGTCTTCTTTTAGAGCTGCATCCTTTTAACGGTCAATTTAACGATCGCTTTAATGGTCACTTTAACGATCACAGCAACCATGCTTTAGCAAAAAAGAAGGAAGACTTCTTCAAAAGTTCTCCCAACCTTTGCAAAGCGTCTTCCTTCTTTACATCATTTAAATTTTGGCTTTCTTAATCTTACTCTTCTCTTCTTTTACTGAAAGCGATAATATATATCATGCAAGCGCACATAATTGAAACGAGCCCTACAGCCATCCACAGTGATGAGCTGTCATCTACTCCAGTTTCAGGAATTTGAGAAGCATCTTGCTCTGTCTTGCCTGAATTATCATTTCCGGAATTGGAATCACTCGGGTCATTTTGATTTTCGCCTGTATTGTCCCCAGGAGTCGAAGGGTTATAATCAGGGTCTTCAGCACCGCAAACAGTACAAACGCCGTCATGATAATCGTGTGCCGCCTTCTCTATCACTTGCCCTTTTTCAATAAGTTCGCCGCAAACGCTGCAAACTTTATCTCCGGTATATCCTTCTTCAGTACAGCTGGCTTCTTTAGCATTTAAAATTTCTATAACATGGGTATGAGGTCTGCTGATTCCATCTTCTCCCATATCCAACCCGGCGTTTTCCGGATTATTTATCGTTACATCCTCGAGCTGTTCATTATTACCACTTATAACAACAGCAGTAAAGTCCTGTATATCTGATTCTATTTTTACATTTGGCTCAAAAGTCAAAACAACCTGAGTATCATTGGATTCTTCAGTGTTTTCAGCATATATACCTACTGAGTTTTCACCTTGGAAAACAATATTCGCATTTTCAGCAGCGGAAACGTTGCTTCCTATGGACACTCCGCCTATCTGACGACTGTCAATATTTACGCCATACCACGAATTAGCTCCGGTTATAATATTCAAATTGCCGCTTATGGCTACATCTGAACCGCCTATCACAAGAGGAGCACCTGTTACGCCCTCAGTATGGTCAATGGTCAAATCCTGAAGCGTCACTCCCTTTGCTCCATAAACATTAAGAGTATGCTTGTTTCCATCCGTTGCTGTCAGTGTACCATTTTTAATAGTAACATTGTCAGCTAAAACGTCTACCAAATGACAGCCGTTAGGATTATTGCTGTCGAACTTAAAATTATCAGAAGCAGTAATTTCATGCCTATTTAAATCCAAAGTTATTCCATCTTTAACAATATCAAGTTTTTTATCGACCTCTACATCATTAAGAAGAACTATTACATCATTTTCTTGTGCAGCAGTCACCGCATCCTCCAGTGTTGCATAAGGCACTCCGTCGATTTCTGCTTCTATGGACTGACTTTCATCAATAGCTGTCCATTGTCCGTCCGAAGTTTTGACAGCTTGATATGAAGCCCCGTCTTCATATGTAAAGTCATTTCCTGATGATTTTGATGCCGATACCAGAGTTTCTGTCTTTACATCTTTTACCGATGCTGTCAACCCAGTATCATCAAGACCAATAATCTGGACAGTCGCAGTATTTCCAAATCCACCGCAAATTCCTGCGTTAACATTAATAGCATTTACTTTACCACTGATATCGCAATTATATATGCCAATTGTACCTTTAGAACCGGTGCTGGTGCCCCAGAAAGCGCCTACATTAGCATACCCTTCCACATTTGCATTCATAGAACAATTGATGAATTCAAATTTATCAGTGGGATCATTTGTCCATATCTGCCCTACAAAACCACCTGTTCCATATCCAATAGGGCTTTGGACTGTATAATTGTCAATATGGACATTTTTTACGCTGCAGCTGCCTGTGGCATATCCTATAAGAGCTCCTATGTAGCTGCTGGTGCTTGTAGTGCTGGTTCCGTCTATAGTCAAATTTTTGATAGTCGCATCTGCTACGTTGCCGAATAACCCTGCTTGGTATTCTGATTCAGCAACAACGTTTAAATTGCTTATTTTATGACCGTTGCCGTCAAAAGTTGAGGCAGAAAATAAATTTTTCTCTGTAACTCCTATTGGTGTAAATTTAACGTCCGGAAGAGTTATATCTTCTGTCAATATTATATTTTCAGGTATGTTACCGTTATCCAGTTCTACCATACGGGATAGCCATTGCAACTGCATCGGTGTTGAAATCTCACATATTCCGTCTTCTGCTACAGGATAATCAGAAATTTGTCCTTCACCTGTAACCTTCAGTGGGTTTTCAATAAATCCATTGTTCCCGACTTCCAAGGTCCCGTTATTTTCCAAATTACCTTCAAGTCTCAGTAATCCTTCTACTCCCAGTGTAACTCCTTCAGGAACAACAAGCGTATATCCTTTTTTCAAAGAGATATCAGCTGATTCAGGAATTTCTATATCTGCCCCTAAAGTTATAGCTTTAGGCTCAAGGATGGAGCCATCTAATAATTGAGTCAGTTCCTCATAGCTTTCTGCAGTGACAGACTGAATTTCTGAAACGGCCTTGACTGCATATTTCCCGTTTTCCAACACAACTGCACAATTTTCAGCTAAATATTCATCATACGGTTCGTTTTTGAAAGTACCTCCAAATATCTGAACATTTCCCGACTCGAAATCCATTACATCGGTTCTTTGTCCTTTGCAGGCAAAATCTCCTCCCCTTATGATAATTTTTGCATTACCCATAGTAGAAACGGCATAATCCGTCTCTGATACCACAGATACCGTCTTTCCATCAGCAGGGTCTATAGTAAGATCAGCACCATTAAATATGCCTATAGCGTTCATATAATTATCGCCAGCTCCGCTTGTCCCTCCTGAATAGAAACTTCCTCCATAGATATTCACATCACCTTCCGATGAAACGGCTCTACCATATCCTGAGCTTCCTGTCGGAGATGTTACTGTTCCGTCATAAACATAAAGCACACTATTGGGTCTACCCCAGATAGCATTACGGTTATAACTCTCTATAGTTCCTCCATATACTTTCGCTGTGCCATGGTTATGAATACCGCAGCGCCCTATAAGCTTCGTTTTGCTTCCTGAATCCCCAGTTACCGTCAACGTTGCTCCGTCAAGATTATCTACAGCCATTCCTTTACTGTTTCCACCATTGTCTTCCGAAGCTACAGTGCCATTCTTTATCGTCAGTGTACCGCTGTTATCGATTACATCATTGTCGCCTGATGACGATAACGTATAGCTGTTTAAGTTCAAAACTATAATTTTCCCCTCAGGGATTTCCAGAGGCGATGCCAATTCCACATTATCGTTTAAGGTTATTACTGTTTCCTGTTCAGAAACAGCTTGAGAAATAGCATCCCTAAGATTTGCTTCATCTACTACTGTCGGTGTGCTGCCCGCATTTGCCGCAAAGGCTGATGTAGGAATCATTGCCAACAACATTGACATGATTATCAGCACCGAAAACCATTTTTTCTTTTTCACAAGAGAATCTCCTTTTCACGATATTAGTATATTTTAATAATATTCTTTACCTCCCCCAACGTCAAGTAAATAATTTGTAGAAAACAATTTGAACACATCTCACCACATACAAAAGGCTTGTCTGATAGCAAAATATAAGCATGAAGAAATCATGTAGGCAAGTACTCACCATGATTTCATCTTGTGGTTCTTTTACCAATCACCCTCCATAGATTGTCAGAACTATACATACTACATACAAATCGGTGCCACCCGTTTGACGGCAATGTCATTAAGTTAAGGAATATAGAAAAATCCCAGATTGAAAAATATGGG
>UQEW01000075.1 GCA_900540145.1 uncultured Eubacteriales bacterium | reverse complement strand
ATTTTTGTCAACAATATAATTGTAATTTTATTCATAATTGAAAAAAATTTACAGATTCAAATTTTTATTTATACGGAGGACAATGGCAACTGACTTGTAGAACCTTATGAGTTTAAAAAGCAAAAAAATGACAAAAATTTCATTTTTTGAAAAAATTGTCATCATTTTTTACATTTAATTCCATTTTTGTCGTGTTTTTTTGTGGCGGCATGTAAAAAATTTTAAAATTCATCAAAAAATTCAGTAAAACTGGTAATTTTACTGACTTTTTTTGAAATTTTTCTGAAAAATGTCATCCGGCAAGCCTTTTCGACAAGCTTCGACCCGTCGACGGGTCCTTTTGCTGACTTTTTTGCTGAAAAAAACAAATTTTGTCATCGGTGCCTTTGTCAGCAGAAGCCCTGTGCCCGAGCAGCACAGTAGTGTCATCCGCCCTAAAGCCATACGGTATGTATCACGTGTTCTTATACCGTAACCAGTCCATATACCGGCGTGTTTTATGCGGTCTCACTCTCCAAACTTGCCATCAAGCGGCCTGTTAGCCTGCCGCCGCTGCCTGCCAAGCAGCCTGCGTATTTCTTCAGATGCATTGACAACCTCTCCATAGAAGTCACGCGACGACAATCTGGCCGCTCCGTCCCCCATGGCCGCCATCTGCACAGGCCTATCGGAAGTCACCACGGTGACATCGAAATCACCGTTCATCCTGTAAACAGCTTCCTCAATGAAACGGTCAGCAGTCTGAGCCTCTTTGGTATAGACAACCTCCAGCTCTCCGTATCTCTGCCTTGTCCCCGGATTGCCGCTGACTTTATATCCGTCGAAAACCACCGTCATCCCTACTTTTTTATATGCGCTGTAGTTTTGAAGGACTTCTATCAAAGCCTCTCTGGCAGAATCGATATTGACTGCAGCCAGCTCTGAAAGCTCAGTCCATGCGAAAATGATGTTGTAACCGTCCACGATATAATATGGTTTGACGTTTTTGCGTGATTTTCTTTCAAGCTTAGGAAAACTGCCGCTCATGGTCTTAGGCCTGGCTGGTTTTTTGTTGTTTCCCGAAAGCTGTCTGCGCCGCAGTTCTTCGTCTCTCTTGCTTTTGCCATAAGTCCTCAGAAATATTTCGTCCAGCTCTTTTTGAGGGACATTTTTGCCCGCTCTGCTATCTGCGCCTCTGCCGTGTCCGTTATCATTTAGCGGTAACTCTTCCGGCAGTCCGGCAGCATCGTAATATAACGGGTGATTTTCCACCCTTCCGTCTTCTGTTATACGATATCCGCTATCTACGTGAGCCATTTCATCCACCTCATCCCAGCCCACATATACTGCGCTGCCTCCCATGCAGAATACAGAACCACACGGATTGTCCAGATCGCTTTCCGCCCTGTAGCCCATATTCTCCACCACCTGCCGGCTGTCATGACATTCTCCATATCCAGCCGGAAAGACAGAGAATCGTCCTGTGCCTTTAGTGTAAGCCATCACTTCTTGCTGATAATCGTTAATAGACGATACAGGTGCTTTCCCTGTTATGACTGATGTTGAAGGGTCCTGCATCTCAGGAGAGCTGCATTCTCCTCCCAGCTTTTGCATATCAGAAAGCAGTCTGCCGACATTTTCTGCAGGAATTTCAGCTCTGAAGCTATAAAAGGGTTCCAGTAACACATTCTCTGCTTTGCACAAACCCTGGCGCACGGCTCTGTAAGTAGCCTGGCGAAAATCTCCCCCCTCGGTATGTTTAATATGACCTTTCCCACCAATCAAAGTTATTCTCATATCGGTAATAGGCGAACCGGTTAAAACGCCCGGAAACTCCCTCTCCTGAAGATGAGTAAGTATCAGCCTCTGCCAATTTCTATCCAACATGTCCTCGCTTACCCCGGTCTCAAATACCAGCCCTGCACCTCGTTCCAAAGGCTCCATCAAAAGCTGTACTTCCGCATAATGGCGCAGCGGCTCAAAATGCCCTATTCCTATCACAGGTTTAGCGATGGTCTCCTTGTATATAATGCTTCCGTCCCCAAAAGCTATGTCCATGTCAAATCGTTCTTTTGCGATATGTCTTAAGATGTCAAGTTCCAGCTTACCCATTACCCTGACATGTATCTCTTGAGAGGATTCTTTCCATGAAAGATGCAGTGATGGCTCTTCTTCCTCCAGCCGCTTAAATTTTTGAAAAGCGACTACAGGGTCCGTTCCGTCTTCCAAAATGACTCTATACGTAAGCGAAGGTTTTAGATAAGATGTCAAGACGGACACATTCTTTTCAGCACCCAGACCCTGCCCTGCATAAGTTTCAGAAAGACCGGTAACTGCGCAGATTTCTCCAACCTTAGCCTCCGGCACCTGTTCAAAGGTTTTTCCGGAGTAAAATCGTATCCTGTCAACCTTCTCTTCCCGGTCTCCCGTGTCTAAAAGCATACGGCCCTGCAAGCGTCCGCCCGTTATCTTCATGTGAGTCTGCCTTACACCTTGCTTATCCCTGGTTATTTTATATACTCTGGCTCCGAACTCCTCAGGATACTCTTTGATGACGCAGCATTTCTCCATCGTATCCAAAAATTCTCTGATCCCCTCCAGCTTTAAAGCCGAGCCAAAACACACAGGAAAAAGATTTCTTTTTGCTATTGCCGAAGCAATTGATGATTCGGACAATTGATCCTTTTCCAAATATTCCTCTAAAAGATTTTCATCGCAAGAGGCTGCTTCTTCTATGGAAACAGGATGCCCTTCCCAAAATTCTGCAAAGCCTGCAGCAGCGCCGCCTTGTTCGCTGCTGGTTCTCAGTCTGCTCTTAAGCTGGGACATCAGGTTAATCTTATCCGTTCCTGTTTGGTCCATCTTATTTACGAATATAAAAGCAGGAATTTTATATGACTCCAGCAGTTTCCACAATGTTACCGTATGACTTTGAACTCCCTCAGAACCGCTTATTATCAGAATCCCATAGTCCAGCACCGCCAGAGTTCTTTCCGCTTCTGTTCCAAAGTCCACGTGACCGGGGGTGTCAAGAAGAGTAAATCTTTTTTCAGCCCATTTAAACCTGGCTTCTTTGGAAAACACAGTAATGCCTCTGTCCTGTTCAATGGAATCATTGTCCAAAAATGCTGTCTTATGATCCACCCTGCCCAGTTTCCTTATGACTCCGGCAGTGTACATGACGGCCTCTGATAAAGTTGTCTTGCCTGCATCCACATGGGCTAAAAATCCTATGACCAGATTGTTGTTTTTCATCCCGACCTCGCATTTTATATTTCTTTAATTATATTACCTTATTTCATACGTTACACAACATCCGTGAGTTCGATGACTCTATCGCCCAGTTCTTTAGCATCCTCTTGGCTGTGAGTTACCATTATTACAGTTTTATGGTTGGTGGCTTTTTTCCATATTCTATCTATTATACGGTTTTTAAGTTCTATGTCCAGTCCTCTAAAAGGTTCGTCCAGCAAGATTAAGCTTGCATCTACTAAGAATGTACGCCCAAGCGCTGTTCTATGTCTCATGCCTCCCGAAAGTTCTTCCGGCAGCTTCCAAAGAGCATCTGAAATTTCCAAAACTTCAGCCATGCGCTTTACCCCTTCTTTTGCCGCATTTCCCTCATTTATGACAGAAAGAGCCATGTTATCAAAGGTATTGAGCCAAGGCAGCAGTCTGTCCTCTTGAAAAAGATATGAAACAGAGCTTTCATTTCCCGTTATGCGCCCCACATCAGCATCTTCCAATCCGGCAATTATACGCAGCAACGTGGTTTTCCCCTGGCCCGATGGTCCTACGATACAGGTCACCAGGTCTTTCTCGAAAGTCATGTTTAAACTGCGGAAGACCGTATTTTCGCCGAAGCGCTTAGAAACATCCGTCACTGCGACAGCCTTTTCGTGAGACTGTCTTACAGCCTTTCTCTGAATTTTTGTCGTAGATTTTAGGACTCTGCTTCCCTCATAACCTTTGTAATTCCATCGCTCAAGAGTGATATTAATGATCTTTTCCATCACAAGGCTCAACGTGACGATGACTATGATATAAGAAAACAGAGTTGAAGTTTGCAGATAATTTTTAGCTATTATCATTTCATAACCCAAAGAATATTTAGGTATGGAAAGAACTTCTGCCGCTACTACGGCTTTCCACGAAAGGCCGGCAATAAGTCTTACAGCGGCTTTGATTTGAGGCATTATGCCGGGCAAATAAAAATATTTTATCTTCTGCGTGACAGATAGCCTATATATATAAGCTACCTCCAGCAACTTACTGTCCATTGCGTCCAGTCCCGACAGCACATTGGTATAGACTATAGGAAAGCACATCAGAAAGCAAACTATCACCGCTACCCAATCTGATTCTACCAAAAGTATCACATATATCACTATGGCCATCACGGGCACAGCCTTAAAAAAGCCTACAGGCAGCGTAAAAAAGCTTCTCAAAAAATCCTTTCGATAAGCCAGCCATGCCGCTGTCATCCCCGTAACGAAAGATATAACCATAGACAAGACACAGCGAAAAAACGTCCAGCCTATGTTGGCATAAAATTCACCTTCATCTAAAAGATTTAAAAGCGCATACAAAGTTTCGCCTACTGTGGGTAAAAGTAAAGAATTATCCACGGCTATGGCAAGCAGCTGCCATAGCCCTATCCAAAAGGCTATAACAACTGCCTGCCTCAATATTCTTTTATTGTTCTGTGTAGTATAAGTCTTCATCAGGTATAGCTCCTCCTATGGAAGCCGGCTCCATTTCAAACATGGTCTGATTAAAAGCTTTTAGTATGTCAACTCCTGCCTGGCTGCCTTCCTTACCTGTAAAAGAAGAAATACCGCAATTCGGTATGGCAGCTTCAGCGATGGCCACGTCACCTATAAAGCCCTTTTCCACTATCAATTCAGCAGCTTCAGACGGAGAATCATTGACAAAATCCACTGATGCTTTAAGGTCGTTAAGCAGAACCTTGACATCATCAGGTCTATCTTCGACAAAAGATTTCTGAGCTATTAAAACTCCCATAGGCAGCTCTTCTCCCGTGGCTTCTTCCCATAACTGCCCTAAATCAAACAAATCTTCCACATGAGCACCGTTAGTCTCTGCTGCAGAAAGGGCTGTAGATACAAAAGGCTCAGGCAGCATGGCTATGGTTCCTTCTTGGCTCAACAGTCTCGTGTTAACATCTGAATGATTTGCCAGCCACTCTACCTGTACATCCTCATATATGGTAAGCCCTGCTTCATCAAGAATCTTCTGAAGCACATACTCTGGAGTTCCGCCCTGTCCGCTGGCAACAATGGTTTTTCCTTCAAGCTCTGATATGTCGTCTAAAGACGCTGCATCTCCGCTTCCTAATATCTGAAGCATTCCCATCGCTATAGGCGTAAGGGCGACAACCTGTCCTTCTGTTTTGTTATATAAAACAGCCGCCAGGTTGGAAGGCACTGCCGCCACGTCTACTTCACCATTGATAACTTTAGCTGTTATATCCGTAGGCGCCTGATATGTGGTTATGTCATATTTGTCTTCCATGTCCAGCATGGTTACAGTCGCCATCCCTGTCGGCCCGTTCAGTACGGCCATATTGACCACTTCTGAGACTGTATCAGGCGTGCTGCCGGTGCATCCTGCCACAGTTGAAATCGTCAAAATTAATGTAAGTACTACAGTTATTATTTTCTTCATTTTCACTCTCCTAAAAATTTATAATGTTCTAAATTCTAATACTCTAAACTTTAGAGTACACTGTTTTAGTGCTGACACCTGGTATAGCTCCCAATTTACCCGACAAAGCGCTTATTTCGTCCATGGGTCCATCGACAGCTATGCTTATAATAGAAATTTTCTTTGGTCTATAGGGCAATCCCATACGTCCAATGATATATTGTCTATAGTTATGAAGTAAGTGATTGATTTTTTCGGCTGCTTCTATATCTTCAACAATTATGCTTATCAAAGCTACTCTCGTTTCCATTGGTTTCCTCCTTTTCAAAAAAATTAAGCGCCGAAAGGTCGGCACTTATCCGTTTGCAAATCTATTCAGATTTTTATATAGCCTTTCCCCTCAGAAAATCCTTTGGGCGTCAGTACCGTTTTCTTATGTGTTGTTTTCCTCTTTATCTTCCTTTGTTTCCTGGTCTTTTGCCTCACCCTTGTCTTCCTTTTCTTCTTTTATCTGAGGAAGAGTATGATGAGCATCGGTAAGGAAGATATATATATACATCATGGTTATAGCCACCAGCCCAACAGACTCTACATACAAGCCTCTGCTGAAAAGCACTGCGGCTACTCCCATTATAGCAGTTATTCCGTAAAGCATCAATGTGGCTCTTCTCTGACCATATCCCAGATTCATAAGTCTGTGATGAAGATGTCCCTTATCAGCTTCCATTATAGGCTTTTTGTTTATCATCCTTCTGAAAATGGCGAAGAAAGTATCAAAGATGGGTACACCCAGCACCAAAACAGGAATGGTTACAGCAAACAGCGTGGCGCTCTTGACAGCTCCCAGTATGGACAAGCTGGCAAGCATAAAGCCTAAATAAAGGGATCCTCCGTCTCCCATAAAGCTTTTGGCAGGATAAAAGTTGAAAGGCAGAAATCCCAGCGCCCCTCCTGCGATAGCCAGCATAGCTCCTGCCGTATCATATGTTCCATGTATATAAGCGGCATAAGCAATGCAAAGAGATATTATAGACGCAGTTCCGGCTGCCAGGCCGTCCAGACCGTCTATCAAATTTATCGTATTTGTTATGCCGACTATCCACACTACTGTAACGATAAAGCACAGAAAATCTCCCAGCTGACTGTTGCCCTGTCCAAAGAAATTGGTAATAAACTCTATCCTTATATCGTTTACATACATGACAATGGCGACTGCCAATTCTCCCAAAAATTTCATCGCAGGAGAAAGTCCTCGGATATCGTCTACGATACCTAAAATATAAATCAAAACTCCGCCTATGGTGATGGCAACCATTTTAGGCTCATAGCTCAAAAATGCCAGCATGCTTATGGTGCTGCCGACAAATATAGCCAGTCCTCCGAATCTTGGCATAGCCTTTTTATGCATTCTTCTCTTATCCTTAGGGATGTCCATGGCACCGACTTTTGGCGCCAGTTTTATGGACAGTGGACTTACCGCAAATGATAAAATCAATGCCAGAAAGAAGGTTATCCACAAAGTATCATACATAAAATCATTTCTCCTTAAAACGTTTACTCCTTACATTTTTTCTATGGTAAGGCCGGCTTCTTCCAAAATGGAGGCCGCCAATTCATCCGGGTATCCTTCTCTTATTACTATCCTCTGTATACCTGCGTTAATGATCATCTTGGCGCAAATAGCGCACGGCTGATGAGTTATATATATGGTGCCGCCTTCAATTCCGTGGCCCATGGCTGCTGCCTGTATTATGGCGTTCTGCTCAGCGTGGAGAGCCATGCACAATTCATGCCGCTGTCCGGAAGGCACGTTTAGCTGCTGGCGCAGACATCCTCCCCTTTCTTCGCAATGCATTATTCCTCTGGGTGCGCCGTTATATCCTGTAGCTATAGCATGTCTGTCTTTTACTATAACCGCTCCTACTTGACGTCTCATGCAGGTTGAACGCTTTGCTGTAAGTTCCGCCATCTCCATAAAATATTCATCCCAGGAAGGTCTCTCCATAACATATCTCCTATTCATAATAAACTTCGACTAAATACAAGCCCTGAGCCGGCGCTGTGTGACCGGCACGGCTTCTGTTTCCTTCTGCTATAATGCCGCTTATGTCATCAGAAGATTTTCTGCCTAATCCCACTTCTGTCAGCGTGCCTGCGATTATTCTGACCATGTTATATAAAAATCCGTTTCCGGAAATTTCTATAATTATATCACTTTTATCTTTAAAAATCTCAAGGTCATATATCGTTCTTACAGTAGTTTCCCTTGCTTGTCCGCCCGAAGACTGAAAACATGCGAAATCATGGGTTCCTACTATTTGTCCTGCTGCTTCCTTCATGGACGCCATGTCCAAAGGCTTGCCGATGTAATAGCAATAATTTCTTCTAAACATGTCGGCTGAGCCTTCGTTTTGAATCACATATCTGTATTTTTTCCCTTTAGAATCAAACCTGGCATGAAAGTCAAGAGGCTTTTCTTCAACTGCTGTTATTCTCACATCGCCCAAGGCTCCGCCGAGACGCCGACCGCCGAAAAGGCAGTCATTGGCCGCCGCCATTATTCTGTCTGTCGGTATGCCGTATTCACCCTTAAAAGAAGCTCTCTGCCCGAGAGCATGCACACCGGCATCGGTACGGCTTGTCCCGTTAAGTTCAACCTTACCTCCGCACACCTTTGAAAGGACTTTTTCCAGTTCTCCCTGAACAGTCCTGGCGCTTGGCTGCCTCTGCCATCCGGAAAAATTGCTGCCGTCATATTCTATTGTAAGCAAAAAATTTCTCTCCATATCATTTATGCAATTTGTTACTGCCGTTTCAACGGAACAAGGTTATTTGGGCAAAACAATCTGTTTATTTTCTTTAGACTCCCTATAAAGAGTGAACTTATGACCTATGGCCTGTACAAATTCAGCTCTCAGGGGAGAAAGCAGCTCATTGGCCACTTCCTTAGGCTTAAGCAGGCAGCCTTCTTGTATTTTGATTTTGACCAGTTCTCTTGCCTCAAGGCACATATCTATTTCTTTAATAACGTTTTCTGTAAGACCGGCTTTACCGATAAATACCGCAGGGTCTATATCGTGAGCAAGCCCTTTTAAAAAACTTCTCTGTTTGCTTGTTATCATAAATTTTTCCTTTTTATTTTGTGATGTATTTTATAAAATTATAGACTTATCATAATATTATAACTTATTTCGTGTAGAATGACCAGGTAAATTGCTGAAGAAACTGTGATATATTGTAGCTTTACAATAGATGTGAGACTTTAGTAGTAGAAAAAAGCGATTGAGTCCA
>UQEW01000074.1 GCA_900540145.1 uncultured Eubacteriales bacterium | reverse complement strand
GGAGATGTGTATAAGAGACAGGTCTGCAGAAAGATATGACGGTAAGCGAAGCTATGGCACATATAAAAAAAGAAGGGATGGACGCGGAGACCATATATACCTGTTACGTTAAGGACACAGGCAGAAAACTTATAGGTATTGTGTCTCTGAGCACTTTGGTAGTAACCGATGATAACGTAAAGATAAAAGACATAATGCACACAGACTATGTGTGGATAAACGTATATGATGACCAGGAAGAAGTTGCGGAACAGTTTAAAAAATACGGGTTTCTTGCAATCCCCGTAGTAGACAATGAACATAGACTTGTTGGAATCATCACTATGGACGATATCCTTGAGGTAATAGATGACGAGAACACCGAGGATATAGAACGTATGGCAGGTATTATAGACTGGGAGGATTCAGATAAGGATTATCTGGATGTATCGGTATGGCAGCACGCTATAAATCGTCTTCCATGGCTTTTGATACTTATGGTTGCCTATGTGTTTACAGGCATGATAATCACCAGTTTTGAAAACAGGCTTTCTGAGATAATTTGCCTTGTATCATATATGCCTCTTTTGATGGGGACAGGAGGCAATACCGGTTCTCAGGCTGCGACGCTTATAATCAGGGGTCTTGCCATGGGAGAAGTAGACACATCTGACGCTTTAAAAGTATTATGGAAGGAAGTAAGGATAGGACTTATAATCGGGGCCATATTAAGCGCTGTTAACTTCCTGAGAGTATATCTCTTGGACGGGTATGATGTCATGATAGCTCTTACTGTCTGCAGTTCTATGCTTATAATTGTTATATTTGCAAAGATTTTAGGCAGTATGATTCCGCTTTTTGTAAAGAAGATAAAGCTGGATCCGGCATTGATTGCCAACCCTGCCATATCGTCAATTTCAGATGCTGTAGCACTTTCTATATATTTTCTGATGGCATCTTTGTTTTTAGGATTATAGACTGAAAATAAGCCTCTTTTTTACCGGAACTTTTCGAAACAGCCGGGAAGAAAGAGGTTTTAACATTATTTGCTGTTGCTTTCAAGAAAAAGGAGAAAAAAATATGGCGGAAAGTATTATTACTGAAGAATTTGTCAAAACTATTATTGGAAAGCGCAGGAGGGAAATACATAAAGGAGATTGCGGCAGGATTTTAATAGCGGCAGGCTCCAAAGGCATGGCAGGTGCAGCGGTGCTTTCAGCCAGAGCGGCTTTTAGAGCTGGAAGCGGGCTGGTGCAGGTAGCTATTCCCGTAGAACTATTTCCCATAGTTCAGACAGGCATTCCGGAGGCCACATGTCTCGAACGCGACTTTTCAAAAATAGACCTGAGCCGATATGACGCAGCGGCTATAGGTCCTGGATTTGGGAAAGGAGAAGAAAGCGTCAAATTTGTAAAAGCAATAATAGAGAACTTTATGGGACCTTTGGTGATAGATGCGGACGGATTAAATATCGTAGCAGAACAATGTCTGTTTGAAGTCTTGCGGGCCAGAAAAAAAGGCTCTACAGTCATAACTCCTCATATGGGAGAAGCAAAGAGACTTTTGGGGGAAAATTTATCAAATAGAAAAGAAATAATTGAGCGCCTTATAAAAAAAACAGGTGCGGTGACAGTTTTGAAAGGCCACGAAACGCTAGTAGCCACAGAAGAGTCTCAAACATATATTAATACTACAGGAAACCCCGGCATGGCAACAGCAGGTTCAGGAGATGTTCTGACCGGTGTAATTGCGAGCCTTCTGGGACAGCGCAAGCCCGATGGAAGCAGGATATCTGCCAAGGAAGCGGCATTGTGCGGAGTGTATATTCACGGAAGAGCCGGGGACCTGGCGGCAGAGGCAATAGGGGAGTATGGCCTTACAGCCGGAGATTTGGCATATTATACAGCCATTGCGATAAAGAAAATTTTGGAATGAACAAAATCATTTCATTAAGCCACACCAAAGGAAGAGATTTGAGATAAAAGGAGTGTTGGACTTGATAGTAAAAAAAGGAGACTTGTTTTTTGCTGATCTAAGTCCTGTCGTAGGTTCTGAACAAGGGGGAGTAAGGCCTGTACTGGTAGTACAGAATGACGTAGGAAATAAATATAGCCCGACTATAATCGTGGCTGCAGTCACATCGCAGACAGGCAAGGCGAAGTTGCCCACTCATGTCCAGCTTGAGGCGACACAGGGCGGACTCAGCAAAAATTCAGTAGTTCTTTTGGAACAGCTGAGAACTATCGACAAACAACGGTTAAAGGAAAGAATAGGGGCATTGAGCGAAAGTCAGATACCTGACGTAGAAAAAGCTTTAAGCGTAAGTTTGGGAATTGCCAATTTGCCTGAAAACCGTTAGAATAGAATCAGGTAATTAGGGAGGGGCTTACGGGCGTGTACTTTAATAAAAAGCCAAAGCTCTTAAAAGCCCTTTCCCTTAACAATACAAGTATATGGAGGATACCATGAATTTTAAGGAATATGAGAAAATAGCGGCGCAGATAAGAGCGGATGTTATAAACGAAATACATAGCGCCGGTTCGGGACATCCCGGAGGTTCTCTGTCAGCGGCGGATATCGTTACAGCTTTATACTTTAAAGAGATGAATGTGGACCCTAAAAACCCTAAGATGCAGGGAAGGGACAAGTTTATATTGTCCAAAGGCCACGCGGCACCTGTGCAATATGCCGCACTTGCTGAAAAAGGATATTTTCCAAAGGAAGAATTGCTTACTTTGAGAAAACTGGGCAGCAGACTTCAAGGTCATCCGAATATGGAGAAATTGCCGGGGATAGAGATGTCTACAGGCTCATTGGGACAAGGCTTTGCAGTATGTGTAGGCATGGCGCTTGCCGGAAAGATGGACAATGACAAAGGCAGAATATATACTCTTTTAGGAGACGGAGAACTTCAGGAGGGAATAGTATGGGAGGCTGCGATGGCGTCGTCCCATTACAAATTAGACAATTTGTGTGTTATCGTGGACTGGAACGGACTTCAAATCGATGGGGCGAATGACAGTGTTATGAATGTAAGCCCTATAGATGAAAAATTCAAAGCTTTTGGATTTAACGTTTTAGTTATAAACGGGCACGATTTTGAACAGATATTTGACGCATTTGATAAGGCGAGAGACTGCAAGGGCAAGCCGACGGTTATAATAGCCAAGACTCACAAAGGCCAAGGCGTTTCGTTTATGGAAGACCAGGCCGGATGGCATGGTAAAGCGCCTGATGACCAGCAGGCTAAACAGGCTATAGAAGAGTTGGGAGGTGAATTATAATGGCTGATAAGATGGCTACAAGACAGGCTTACGGAAAAACTTTGGTAGATATAGGAAAAGAAAATCCCAATCTGGTAGTCATGGATGCCGACCTGTCAAAATCTACTATGACTGCAGAATTTGCCAAAGCTTATCCTGAAAGGTTTTTCAATATGGGTATAGCAGAGCAGGATCTTTATGCAGCTGCCTGCGGGCTGGCGCTTTCAGGAAAAGTGGTGTGCGCCAGCACGTTTGCCATGTTTGCTACAGGAAGGGCTTTTGAGATAATCCGCAATTCCATTGGCTACACCCATGCCAATGTGAAAGTATGCGCTACCCATGCAGGCATTACCGTAGGCGAAGATGGAGCCAGCCATCAGACTTTTGAGGATATAGCTCTGATGAGAACTATTCCCGGAATGACAGTTATCAACCCTTGCGACGGTGTATCAACGGAAGTTCTGCTTAAACAAGCTATAGCGTATAATGGTCCTTGCTATGTAAGGCTGGGAAGAGCAGCAGTACCTATATTTTACAAGCCGGCGGATTTCATCGAGTTGGGAAAAGGCAACTGGCTTAGACGCGGCAACAGGGCGACTATAGTGGCTACAGGCATTATGGTCAATGAGGCTATGGAAGCGGCTATCAGGCTGGAGGCATCCGGAATTCAAGTAGGCGTAATAGATATGCATACTATAAAGCCACTGGACGAAAAGATACTTTTGGAAGCTGCCGATATCGGCCCGATAGTAACTGCGGAAGAGCATTCTGTAATAGGCGGATTGGGCAGCGCCGTAGCTGAAACTTTGAGCAGGCTTAATCCGGTTAGAATAGAAATGGTAGGCCAGCAGGATACTTTCGGCGAATCAGGAAAACCTGAAGAATTGAAGAAAAAATACCATATGACAGCCGATGATATAGAGATAGCTGTGAAAAGCGTGCTCTGATTTTTAGGCAGCATCTATAATTATGAATATCGTTCTCCTTTCTCTCATAAGATATTATGAATCTTTGTGAGGGAAAGGAGCTTTTTTATGTCTGAAGATACAAAGAAAAAGATTTTCAAAAAGCCTTCCAGACGTACTTTGATAGTGGCAGGAGCCGTGGTGATAGCATGCGGCTTGGTTTGGATAGTATTCAGCTTGGGAATTTTCGGCGGAGGTATCGGAACGAAGAAAGTTGATTTTGAGCAGCTTTCCAAGGACAATATCCCCCAGTCTATTGAGACCGAGGTGATCCCTGAATACAGAGAGCTGGAAAGGGCTTTAGGCTGTCTTGTAGACGGTAAGGTTTACGTAGTGGTTACCAGAGGAGAGAAGCCAACGGCAGGGTATTCGGTAGATATAGAAGATATCCGATTGGAAAAAAGCAAGAAAGGCACCAATATGCAGGTACATGCTCTTTTTAAAGAGCCTAAAGAGGGAGAAACAGTATCTCAGATAATTACATATCCATATAGCGTTGCCGGGACGGACCTTACACAGCTGCCTGATACTATAGAATTGATAGTTAAATATGAAGAATAAGATGAAGGGTGGGCTGCCGCGCAGCATGAGCATAGAATGCCAAACGGGCAGGCCCGGCGGCAGTTCCATTAGAGTGAAAGTGAAACTGAGATATCGACAGAGTGAAAGTGAAATTGAGATATCGACGACGCTGACAAAATTTCTTGTTTTTTGAGAATTTGTCATCGAATTTACAGGAAATGGAATTTTTCGGGTGTGCAAAGAGGAAAAAATGTAAAAATCCATAAAAAAGCGGAAAAATGTCAGCAAAATCGATGATTTGACTGACATTTTTTCAAACTTTACAAGAAAAAGTCAGCGCGGACTCGCATTCGACTAATTTTGACATGGATTTAGCGCCTGCTGATGTAATTTTTCTTTTAAAATTGATTTTTTTACATTGCGCTGAAGTGCCCACCCTGAAAGGTACTGTGAGACACTTCATGCGATATATAATATGATTTTGCTTACAGTTTGAAAACCTGACACTTTAGTATCCTTTCGTCTGAAACTTTTATTGAAGGCTCAGATGAAAGTTCCGTATCCGCCAGGACGTATCCGTAAGCTCCTTTTGTACCGCCATGAAGGGCAGCTGATTTGATGCCTTGTTCGGATAAGAGATTTTTCACTAAATCTACAGGCTGGTCGCAGTCCTTAGTGAAGAAAGCAATGCGTACTCCGCCGGAAATCGGTCCCATGTCGACTCTAGGGAAATTTACAGAGTTTATGATATTGCCGTTTTGGAAATAATCCATAATCTGCTGTACGGCCATTACAGCGCAGTTCTCTTCCGCTTCCTGAGTTGAAGCGCCCAGATGAGGCAGGAATATTATCTTGTCTCTTGCTTTTGAAAGAGCATCTTCGCCGAGAGATGAATCGCTTTGAACAGCCAGGGTGTCATTAGGAAAATCTGTTACATAGCCAGCCAGTTTATCGGAACTCAAAGCTTCCAGCAGATCAGCATCATTGACAAGCTTATCCCTGGAAAAGTTGAGAAGAACAGCTGAAGACTTCATCATGGAAAACAATGGAGCGTTAAACATGCCTTTAGTGCTTTCTGTAGCCGGCACGTGAATGGTTATGTAGTCGCATCTTGGAATGAGAGATTCGATTGATTGACATATTTCTACATTTTCCATCTGGCCGGAATAGTAAGGGTCATAACCTAAGATTTCCATGCCTAAAGCGTATGCTGAAGCGGCAACCTTTTTTCCGATAGCGCCCAGACCTATCACGCCTAGAGTTTTACCTGATATTTCGCTGCCTGCAAATTGAGATTTGCCTTTTTCAACAGCAGAGCTTACGTTTTCTGTAAGAGAAGATACCCAGCTGAGAGCTTTTGGAATATTTCTTGCCGATAATAAAAGTCCTGCCAGCACTAATTCTTTTACCGCATTGGCATTGGCTCCCGGAGTGTTAAATACTACTATGCCTTTTTCTGCGCATTTATCAAGGGGAATGTTGTTGACACCGGCTCCGGCTCTGGCAATGGCTTTCAATTGATCGGAAAGCTCCATAGAATGCATGTCCTGGCTGCGAACCAGGATGCCATCAGCCTCAGCCGTATTTTCAGTAATCATATATTCTTCGCTTAAAAGGTTAAGACCTTTGCCTGAGATCTTGTTGAGTGTGGATATTTTAAACATGATACCTCCTAAAATACACAAGATTTTCTGTTATTCTAAATAGTATATCACTTTACTCTAGCAAGGTAAAGTGGTACAATGTAGATATATTTCATGAAAAAACGGAGGTTCGTTATGACAGAATATAATAGAGTATATAATTTTTCGGCAGGCCCATCAGTGCTGCCGCTTCCGGTACTGGAGAAGGTAAAAGAAGACTTACTTAATTACCAGGGCAGCGGCCAGTCTGTTATGGAGATGAGCCACCGTTCTACGTATTTTAAAAAAATCATAGAAGACGCTGAAGCCGATTTAAGAGAGCTTTTGAACATACCTGATAATTACAAGGTTCTGTTCCTGCAAGGAGGCGGAACGCTGCAGTTCTCCATGGTTCCCATAAATCTTTTGAGAAACAGCAAGAAAGCTGACTATGTCATCACAGGAACATGGGCTAAAAAAGCATACAAAGAAGCTTGCAAATTCGGTGATATTAAGGTGGTCGCCTCTTCGGAGGAAGACAATTTTACTTGGGTGCCTAAGATTGAAAAAGAACAGATTCGTAACGACGCTGACTATGTATATATAACTACCAACAACACCATATACGGAACCAAATACAATTATGTGCCTGATACAGGCGATATACCGCTGGTAGCCGATATGTCATCGAATATATTGTCGGAACCTGTTGATGTGACAAAATTCGGATTGATATGGGCAGGAGCACAGAAGAACGTAGGACCTGCAGGAGTTACGATAGTTATCGTCAGGGAAGATCTTATCGGTTTTGCAGGAGAAACCACTCCGGCATATTTAGACTATAAAATACATGCAGATAACGATTCCATGTACAATACTCCTCCATGCTTTTCAATTTATGTAGCGGGAGAAGTTTTCAAACATATTAAGGCGACCGGCGGAGTAGACGCTATGTATCAACGAAATGTAAGAAAAGCCAACAAGCTTTATGATTACATAGACGGAAGCAAGCTTTACAAATGCCCTGTAGTTAAAGAAGACCGCTCATTGATGAACGTAGTATTTGTGACAGGAAATGCTGAGCTGGACAAGAGATTCGTGGCTGAAGCTAAAGAAGCCGGCTTTGTCAATCTTGCAGGTCACCGCTCTATCGGAGGCATGAGAGCAAGCATATACAACGCTATGCCTGAAAAGGGCATAGAGGCGCTTATAGAATTTATGAAGAAATTTGAAGCAAACAATTTATAGTTTCAAAAGGATGTAAGCGCATATAGCATAATGGATAAGGAGTAAAGAACAGAAATATGAAATTTTTAATAATTGTGCCTGATGGATCGGCAGACGATCCGATAGACAGTTTAGGAGGCAAGACCCCTCTTGAGGTGGCAAAGCTGCCATGTTTTGACAGATTGGCATCCAGGGGAATCATCGGGACTTGCCGAACTGTACCTGAGGGAATAAGTCCCGGCAGCGATTCGGCAAATTTGTCGGTTATGGGATATGACCCGAGGGTGTATCTTACAGGAAGGTCGTCATTGGAAGCCGGAGCACTAGGCATAGATATGAAAGACGACGATGAGTCTTTCAGAGTAAATTTCGTTACTCTTACACCTGCTTCTTCCGGAATTTACGAGGATTTTGCCATTAAAGACCATGCAGCGGGAGATATAACCACAGAGGAAGCTTCAGAACTGCTGGAGGTGATAAAAAAAGCGTTTTCAAAAGAAAATATAAAGTTTTATTTGGGAACCCAGTACCGCCATTGCATGATAATAAGCAGGCAGCCGTCGGAATGCGTTATGACGCCGCCTCACGACATACTGGACAGAAGGCTGGGGGATTATCTGCCAAAAGGAAGGGATGGCAAACTCTTTGCAGAAATGGCAAGGGAAAGCTACGAGCTCTTAAAGGATCACCCGATAAACAAAGCCAGGGAAGCAAAGGGACTCAATCCTGCCAACGGAATTTGGATATGGGGACAGGGAACAAGACCTGAGCTGCCTGACTTTAACGAAAAGTATAATGTCAGGGGCAGCGTGATTTCAGCAGTGGACCTTATAAAGGGCATAGGAATGTTTGCAGGCCTTGAGATAATCCGGGTAGAAGGAGCTAACGGAAGCATCCATACCAACTTTGAGGGAAAGGCTCAGGCAGCAATAGACGCATATGAGAGAGGACAGGATTTCGTGTATCTTCATCTGGAAGGCACCGATGAGTGCTCTCACCAAGGTAACTTGGAGAACAAGATAAAATGCGCCGAATATATCGACCAAAGGGCTGCAAGACCGGTAGTGGAGTATCTTGAAGCTTCAGGAGAAGATTACAAAATATTGGTAGTGCCTGATCACAGAACGCCTATCGCCATAAGAACTCATACTTCAGATCCTGTACCTTTTGTTATTTATGACAGCAGGAATGAAACAGAACCTGACAGCAGCAAGCAGTTTAACGAAAGAGCCGCCCTGGAGTCAGGCAGACATTTTGAAAACGGATACGAAATGACAGACTTCTTCTTTGAAAGAAATCAGTAAGATTAAAAATATTAAAAGTAAAGACACAAACAGAAAGATCGCAATGAAATATTTTAAAAAAATCGTTACAAGCCTATTTTGCGCGGGTCTGATGATGACAGCCGTCGTCACGCCTGCGCTGGCAACTTCTGAAGAACTTAACATAAAGGGAACATCAGCCATAATTTTTTGCGGAGATACCGATGAAGTAATTTGGGAGAAAAACGCAGATGAAAAGATGAAGCCGGCCAGCATGACCAA
>UQEW01000073.1 GCA_900540145.1 uncultured Eubacteriales bacterium | reverse complement strand
CGGCCTCGGTGATACCCCGTTCGGCGAGGTTATCCACCTGGTCCTTCATCAGCGGAATCTGCTCGTATGTTTCTTCATCCATGAAGTAATACAGCTCGCCGTCATTGTAAAGGTACTGCATTACCTTAGTTTCTATATGAGCCTTTGGAAACTTGTCATCAGGGTTGAAAGCTTCTTCTCTGGTAGCTCCGGTAAGAATATTTTTGTACTTTGTTCTTACAAAAGCAGCGCCTTTTCCCGGTTTAACATGTTGGAAATCCAATACTACATGAGGCTCTCCATTAATTTCAAAGGTGATACCTTTTCTAAAATCGCTAGCGTAAATCATCTTTATCTCTCCATTCTTTTCAAATTAGCTGTTTCATATCATTAGAGTACAATATACTCTTTTTCCAATCTCATGTTTTTTATTATACCAAAAGAAATGGCTATTGCCAAGTCCTCAGTATCCTATAGCTTGCAAGTTCCTATGGTCTTATTCTTTTATACCGCCTAAATCACCCAATCCTGTAGCTTCGCCTATGATCTCATATACGTCTTTCATCATTAGTGAAAAGCGCATCTCTGCCTGAAGATATTCTGCACAGAGAGGATCGCCGGCCATTATCCCATAAAGGGACTGTACTGCAGCCATCGCCTCCTGTGATATTTCTTCACCCATCATTTGTTTGGCTTGTAATTCAAATTGCTTTTTTTGAAAATCCTTTAACATATTAGCAAGATCCTGGTTGGCATCTACCTTTTTTTTCAGCTCATCATATTGTTTGAATTCTTCCGATGACTTGATTGCCTGAGCCAGACCGTGGGCTTGATCGTATACGTTCATCATTGTACCTCTTTCGTTAATCTGTTTAAACTTATTTTTATATTATACTTCCAGGAATATCGGCAGGATAATCGGGTCTCTCTTAGTCGTTTGATAGATATATGACCCGAGAGAATCTCTTACCTTAGATTTCATCGTATTCCAATCTCTGATATTCTTTCTCTGGCATTTTTCTATAGCATCTTCTGCTACTCTGCGTGCTTCTTCGATAAGCTTCTCGTTTTCTCTTACATATACAAAGCCTCTTGAAATAATATCAGGCCCGGAAACGATAACATTGCTTTCTTTATCTATTGCTGCTACCACGATAATCAATCCTGATTCAGATAGAAGCTTACGGTCCCTCAAAACTATATTCCCTACATCTCCAACGCCGAGACCATCCACCAATATAGCATCTGCGTCTACATGCTGCTCATCCTTATAAGCTTTCTTTTTATTTACATTCAGTATATTGCCGTTTTCCAGAACAAATATATTTTCACTTTTCAATCCTAAGCTTTCAGCTAACCTGGCATGCTGGATTAGATGTCTATACTCTCCATGAACAGGCATGAAAAATTTAGGTTTGATTAGAGAATGCATCAGCTTAAGTTCCTCCTGACAAGCATGTCCGGAAACATGTATATCAGCAATATCCGAATAAATAACTTCTGCTCCTTTTTCAAACAGCTTATTTACTACATTTGAAACCGTTTTCTCGTTACCCGGCACAGGAGTTGATGACAATATTACCATATCTCCGGCTTTTAATTTGACAGATTTGTGTTCTCCTGACGCTATTCTCGAAAGGGCTGACATTGGCTCGCCCTGGCTTCCTGTAGTTATTATCACAAGCTTATCGTCAGGAATATTTTTTGTCATTTTCAAATCCACCAGCGTACCGGCGGGAATATTCAGATACCCCAATTCGATGGCAAGAGCCACTACATTTTCCATACTTCTTCCGGAAATAGCCACCTTTCTCCCTACTTTTACGGCGCTTTCAATAATCTTTTGAACGCGATGAACATTGGATGAAAATGTAGCAATTATTATTCTGGTCTTGGCAGTTCTGAATATATTCTCTATAGTTCTTCCTACCACACGCTCTGATGCTGTAAATCCGGGCCTTACAGCATTAGTGCTGTCGCACATCATAAGCGTTACTCCCTTTTTTCCTATCTCTGCCAATCTGGCAAAGTCAATGGGTTCTCCGTCAATCGGAGTATAGTCTATCTTGAAGTCACCTGTGTGGAATATAACTCCTGCAGGAGTGGTTATAGCAAGGCATATTGCATCAGCTATTGAATGGGTTGTCCTTATGGTTTCAATCTTGAAATCTCTCAGCTGTATCTTATCGCCTGCTTTTATAGTTCTCAAGTCGCCGATGATTTGATGTTCTTTTAATTTATTTTCCACAAGGCCTAGAGTGAGCCTCGTTCCGTATATAGGTAACTTTACATTTTTTAAAAGGTACGGAATGGCGCCTATGTGGTCTTCATGACCGTGAGTAATGACCATTCCTACCAGTTTGTCCCTGTTTTCTATCACGTAACTGAAATCAGGGATAACGATATCAATTCCGTACATTTCGTCTTCGGGAAAAGTCATGCCGCAGTCAATGATAAGGATTTGATTGTTGTATTCCAGGAGCGTCATATTCTTTCCTATTTCGTTCAGTCCTCCTATGGGAATCACCTTAAGACCGGGCTCTTTCTTCCCTCTCGTTTGTCTTCTTCTCATAAAAAATTCTCCGTTCTTTCTCTATTTATGAAAAGATAGCATCTTATGAAATTTTAAATTCTCTTATTACAAATTATTTTACTACGATATTTATCAGTCTTGACGGAACAGCGATCACCTTCACTACTGATTTTCCTTGAAGCAATCCTTGTATCTTTTCATTTTCCATTGCTATCTTTTCTAACTCTTCTTTGGTCGCATTCGAATCAACCATGAGCTTTTCTTTAACTTTTCCGTTTATCTGCACCACTATTTCAACAGTGTCCTTTACCAGAGCACTTTCATCAAATTCCGGCCATCTCATAGTGGAAACAGACTGTTCCTGACCTATATGCTGCCACATTTCTTCGCATATATGCGGTACAAATGGAGAAAGGATAAGAATCAGCTCTTTTGTAGCCTTGCCTAAAAGGCCGGCATTAACGTCTTTCGACTCTTTATATCTGTACATTTCGTTTACCAGTTCCATTATTGAACTGATTGCAGTATTAAAGCTGAATCTGCCTCCTACGTCTTCGCTTACTTTTTTAATTGCTGCGTTGAGCATATAATTGAGCGACTTGTCTTCTTCAGTTTTAACTTCGAAGGCATCAGGGAACACAGGGTATTTTGCCTTTATCTCATATACAAGGCGGTATACTCTGTTGAGAAATTTATAGCTTCCTTCTACGCCGGCGTCAGACCAATCAAGCTCTCTGTCAGGCGGCGCTGCGAACAAAATGAACAGTCTGGCTGTGTCAGCTCCGTATTTTTTGATTATATCTTCAGGACTTACTACATTGCCGAGGGATTTGCTCATCTTCTTTCCATCTTTGTTTACCATGCCCTGGGTAAGCAAATTCTTGAAAGGCTCCTCCTGTTTTACCAGTCCCATATCATAGAAAGCCATCTGGAAGAATCTTGAATACATCAGGTGCAGTATAGCATGTTCTACACCGCCTATATATTGATCTACATCCATCCAGTATTCAGCTTTCTTAGGGTCGAATGGAGCTTCCGTATTCTTAGGGTCGCAGTAACGCAGGAAATACCATGAAGAATCAAGGAACGTATCCATGGTATCCAGCTCTCTCTTGGCCGGTCTGCCGCATACAGGGCACACTGTGTCTCTGAAAGTCTTGGACGTAGCAAGCGGTGATTCTCCTTTACCTGTAAATTCCACATCCGTAGGAAGAAGTACAGGTAAATTTTCCTCCTTCTCAGGCACCCACCCACATTCTTCGCAGTAAATCATAGGTATAGGCGTGCCCCAATAACGCTGTCTGGAAATAAGCCAGTCTCTGAGCCTGTAATTGACAGTCTTTTTGCCTATGCCTTCCTTTTCAACTACTTCGATGAACTTGTCTATAGCCTTTCTGTTGTTCATGCCGTTAAATTGGCCGGAGTTTATCAACGTGCCTTCGGCGGCGCAGGCAGCCTTTAAGTTGTTGAGGTCTATTTCCGGATCTCCCGGATCTACTACAGGTACTATGTCGAGGCCGAACTTGGTGGCGAAATCGAAGTCTCTCTGGTCGTGAGCAGGCACACCCATTACAGCCCCTGTACCATATCCCATCAGAACGTAGTCTGAAATATAGATAGGAATCTCTTTCTTGGTAAATGGATTGATGGCATATTTCCCGATGAACACACCTGTCTTTTCATTGGTAGTAGAGGTTCTCTGAATATCGTTCATATGCTCCACTTTTTCTATATATTCTTTTACAGGCTTTTCATATTCTGTACCTTCTACCATAGAAAGCACTGTAGGATACTCGGGAGCAAGTACCATATAAGTAGTTCCGTATATAGTATCAACTCTGGTCGTGAAAACCGTCAGGGTTTCGTCGCTGTCTTTGATTTTAAATTGAACTTCCGCTCCTACTGATTTGCCTATCCAGTTTTTCTGCATAACCTTGACCTTGTTAGGCCATCCATCCAGCTTTTCCAGATTGTCAAGCAGTCTTTCTGCATAGTCGGTTATCTTGAGATACCACTGAGACAGATTTTTCTTGCCTACAGGCGTCTTGCATCTTTCGCAGCAGCCTTCTACCACCTGTTCGTTGGCCAGCACAGTCTGGCAGCTTGGGCACCAGTTTACAGGATTTTCTTTCTTATAAGCAAGTCCTCTTTTATAAAACTGGATGAATATCCACTGCATCCACTTATAATAATCAGGATGGCAAGTAGCCACCTCTCTGTCCCAGTCATAAGACAATCCCAATTCCTTGAGCTGTTTTCTCATTTCATTGATATTGTCCCATGTCCAGATGTTAGGGTGTATGCCGTGCTTTATAGCTGCATTTTCAGCCGGCAATCCGAAAGAATCCCATCCCATAGGATGGAGAACGTTGTATCCGTCCATCTTCTTGAATCTGGCTACCACGTCGCCTATGGTATAATTCCTTACATGACCCATGTGAAGCTTTCCTGATGGGTATGGAAACATTTCAAGACAATAATATTTTTTCTTGGAGGGATCTTCTTCAGTCTTAAAGCTGTGATTCTCCTCCCAATATTTTTGCCACTTTTTTTCAATTTGACTAAAGTCATATTTTTCATTCATTTTTAAGTCTAATCCTCCACTTCAATGAATTTGCAATCTCCCCAGATCTTCTCTATGCTATATCTTTCTCTTGTTTCTTCAGTAAACAAGTTTATTATTATATCTCCAAAATCCATTAGAATCCAGCCGGACCCGTGTTTTCCTTCTATGGATTTTAATACGAGACCTTCTTTTATCAAACGTTCTTCCACTTCATCGGACAGTGTCTGTATTTGGCGCTCAGAAGTGCCGGAACATATGACAAAGTAATCGGCAAATGATGCTTTTTCCTGAATATCGATAATAACGATATCCCGTCCTTTTTTATCTGACAATACTTTGCCTGCAAGCATTGCATATTCTTTATTGCTCATCTTTTTCTCCTTTTTGTTTCAATATATCTTCAAAATATTTTTTTGCGTAAACTGTATCTTCATCTAAATATTTTCCATCTGAGCGAACATACTCTATGGTATGCGCAAGAGAAATCAGACATGCTTTATCAATATCTTCTTCTGCTGCCCGGCGTATTTCCTCTACCCCCGGATAGCTTCTCCCCGGTTCTATGGCATCTGCCACATAAATTATCTTTTCCAGCAGAGACATGCCTGCCCTTCCGGTAGTGTGAAAGCTCACAGCGTTGATGATATCTTCATCTTCCACTCCAAAGTCTCTCTGAATCATTACTGCGGCTATCTTTCCGTGAGAAAGATTAGGATTTCCGATATATTTCTTATCAAGCCCCAAATGCTTTACATGATAATCCAGCACAGGTACCGCCACTCCTCGGAACATGTCGTGAAGCAAAGCGGCAACTTCTGCCTTGGCTGGATCCAAACCATATTTTTTTGCCAAATGCACAGCTGTGTCTCTTACGCCATAAGTATGCGTCCTTCTTTTTTCAGAAAAATTATTGTCTATATATTCCTTTATTTTATTTATAGAGTCCATTAGCCTTAATATACCTTTCTACAGCCTTCGGCACCATTCCTTCAATGGATTGTCCCTGCGAAATCTTCTTTCTGACGTTGGTAGAAGAAATATCCGGCATTTTTGCGGTAAGTTTTATGGTTTCAGTTTTATATTTTTCCGCATAGTACTTTACAGTATCTGAAAATTGTTCTTCTTTGTATCCCGGTCTGGCGCTGACGATAAGAGAAAAATTCTCAAGTATTTCTGCACCTCTGTACCAGGTTTCCATGCTTAAAAACGAATCCGTACCGCAGATGAAAAAAATCTTTGCATCTATATATTGATTCTGCAGAAAAAGAAGAGTTTTTACCGTATAAGAAACATTTTCCTTATTTTCGATTTCATATCGTGATACGAGAACACGTTCATCGTCTCCAAAAGCAAGTTTTGCCATGGCTTCTCTATGGCATGCTTCTGTCACGTTCAGCCCTTGTTTAAAGGGCTGAACGCCTGCAGGCATTACTATCAATCTGTCCAATTCTGCTTCAGCTATGGCTGCTTTGCCTAAAGCTTGATGGCCCATATGCACAGGGTCAAAAGAGCCTCCGAGAACGCCTATTCTAAGCTTTTTGTCTTCTATGCCATTGAAAGAATCGGCTGTCATTTATATGCTCCTTATTCCCAATTCATCAAGCTGCTCTTTGTCTACCGGCGCAGGCGCCTCGCTTACGAGGCATTGAGCATTCTGATTCTTTGGAAAAGCCATGACTTCTCTTATGGACGGCTCACCCAAAAGAAGCATTACCAATCTGTCCAGTCCATATGCAAGGCCGCCGTGAGGAGGCGCTCCATACTTAAATGCCTCTATCAAGAATCCGAACTTTTCTTCACATTCTTCTTCTGACAGCCCAAGAATATCAAACATTTTGGCCTGCAACTGTCTATCATGTATTCTTATGGAGCCTCCGCCCAGTTCAACTCCGTTGAGAACAATGTCGTAAGCATCAGCTTTAACTTTCTCAGGCTCGTTGTCTAAAAGTTCTACCTGATCCATCTTCGGTGAAGTAAACGGATGGTGCATAGCTTTTAGCTTGCCTGTTTCATCATCGCGCTCAAACAGCGGAAAATCTACTACCCACAGCAGATTATACTGTTTGTCGTCAAGCAGTCCCAGTCTCTTGGCTATTTCTCTTCTTAAAAATCCCAGGGAATCAAATACTACTTTTGCTTTGTCTGATACTATTAAGATAAGGTCTCCAGATTTTGCTTCAAATACTGAAGCTATATCTTTGAGCTGCTCCTGGCTGAAGAATTTATTTACTGAAGAGTTGATTTCTCCATCTGCTATTCTGAGCCATACAAGGCCCTTTGCCCCATAGCTCTTGACCGCATCTGTCAGCTTATCTATATCTTTTCTGCTGAAGTGCTGACTTCCTCCGTCTATGCATATTCCTCTCACATCTCCGCCTGAAGCTAAGACATCGGTGAACACTTTAAACTCACAATTTCTTACCTGGTCGTTAAGCTTTTTCAATTCAAATCCGAATCTGGTATCCGGTTTATCGGAACCGTATCTTTCCATAGCTTCATCCCATGTGATCCTCGGCAGCGGAGTCTCGATTTCCACGTTCATGAGCTCTTTAAAAAGCTTTTTCAACAGACCTTCCTGCATAGAGATGACATCGTCAGTATCTACAAAAGACATTTCCAAGTCTATCTGAGTGAACTCAGGCTGTCTGTCAGCACGCAAATCTTCATCTCTAAAGCATTTTACTATCTGCATATATCTATCTGTGCCGCCCACCATCAAAAGCTGCTTAAACAGCTGCGGTGACTGAGGCAAAGCATAAAAAGATCCCGGGTAAACTCTGCTGGGAACGATATAGTCCCTTGCACCTTCCGGTGTGGATTTTATCAGCATAGGCGTTTCCACCTCAGTAAATCCGTTTTCGTCGAAATAATCTCTTACCAGTTTTGTAACCTTGTGGCGGAAGGTAAGATTTCTTTGCATCTTAAGCTTCCTGAGGTCGAGATATCTGTACTTCAGCCTTAAATTGTCATCAACGTTGTCGTCATCTTTGATATATATAGGCGGCGTATCAGCCTTTGAATATACCACCAAGCTGTCTGCAACTACTTCCACATCTCCTGTGGATAAATTAGGATTTTTAGAGGATCTTTCTCTTACGATGCCTTTTACGCCTACCACATATTCGCTTCTGAGAGAATCGGCCGCCTTAAATACGTCCTCAGGTATCGTATCGTCAAAAGCCACCTGAACTATGCCTGTTTTATCTCTAAGGTCTACGAAAATAAGGCTGCCGAGACTTCTCTGTTTGGCCACCCATCCGTTGAGAACCACCTCTCTGCCCACGTCTTCGATATCAAGCTGTCCGCACATGTCTGTTCTTTTGAATAAAGTGCTCATTTATTTATTAACTCCTATTTATCGTTTATCTTGTAATTTCTTCATATATGTTTTCTATCTTAATCTCGCGCTGCTCTGATTTGGCCATATCTTTTAGGGAAACTACGCCCTTTTTCAGCTCGTCCTCTCCTATCACGAGAGTGTATTTAGCTCCCAGCCTATCTGCGTATTTAAACTGCCCTTTTATGTTCCTCGACAAAGTATCCATTTCAGCTATAACGCCTTTCTGCCTCAATTCTCTGCAGAGCTTCAGGCCGAAAGACTTGGCAGCATCGCCCATTACAGCTATGAAAACTTCCGGTCTGCTCTCTTCAGGAAACTTGACATCGTTGGCTTCCATCAGCATTATCAGTCTTTCTATTCCCAGTCCAAAACCGACTCCGGGGATTGGAGGCCCGCCCAATTCTTCAATCAAATGGTCGTATCTGCCTCCTCCGCAAACTGTGCCTTGAGCGCCTATTTTTGTCGTAACAAATTCAAAGGCTGTCTTAGTATAATAATCCAAACCCCTCACTATATTAGGGTCTATGACGTACTCTATTCCCATGGAGGTTAGGTTGGTTTTCAACTCTTCAAAAGCATTTCTGCAATCATCACAAAGATAATCCAGCATTCTTGGCGCATTTTCAACTATCTTTTTGCAGATTTCCGACTTGCAGTCCAATATCCTCATGGGATTTCTTTCGTACCTGTCCTTGCAGGTGCCGCAGAGTTCATC
>UQEW01000072.1 GCA_900540145.1 uncultured Eubacteriales bacterium | reverse complement strand
AAGACTGGATTTCGACGAAATTCGACTCGAGTTTAAAGCCTTTTGATGTAAAAATTTTAAAAGATTTGATTTTTTGTCAGCGAATTGGTCCCCCCCATGATGCCCGTGATATTCTTCAGTTGATGTTCTCTATTGGTTTAATCTATTCTTCCGGCAATCCTTTCGCTATTTCAATTTTCACGCCGGTCTCCCTTAGCTCCGAAAGAATTTCCTCAGGAGTGGAAGCGTCGGTAATGAGCAAATCCACATCGCTAAAATCACACATTTTGTAAAAGGCATTTCTTGTAAATTTGCTGTGGTCTATCAGTGCGATGGTTTTAAGAGCCTTGCTCATGTAACATTTTTTCAAAGCGTTGATGTTGGCGTGTTCGTTGGAAATGCCGTACTTTGGATTGGCACCGTCACATGAACATAGAAAAATATCTATATTAGTTATCTTGCTTATAAACTCTTCTGCCATGTCTCCCGAAGAAGAACCGTCCTTTGTAAGGAAGCCGCCCATCATATATATCTGATTGTGTTCGTGCTTGAGCATTTCCTTCGCAGAGATTACATCGCTGCATATGATAATCAAATTATTCTTTTCCTTAAGCAGCAACGCAAGTTCAAAGATCGTTGAACCGGCGTCTAAAGCTATTGTGCTGCCGTCCGGTATATATTTAGCTGCCGCCGCCGCTATAGCAGCTTTACTGCCGCGAGAATGACTTTGCCTGAGAGCGAAAGGCAACATGTTAACCGGTGCACCTGAAGGTAGTTGAGCGCCGCCGTATTTCTTCTCTAAAAGTCCCTGATGTTCAAGTTGTTTAAGATCGCGTCTTATGGTAGCAATAGATACGTCAAAACGTTTAGCAGCTTCTGCGGCGTTTAGATAGCCGTTGCTTTGGATTATTTCCATTAATTCCTTTTGTCTAGCGTATTTCAAAACGTTATTTCCTCCCTTTCAATGACTTTCCATGTGAAAATGAGAATCACTGTTTTTGTCGTTTTATCTGATTAAAAATTGAACTAGTCATGTAATTTTTTGCATCTGCAGTTTATATAATTATACCCTAAAAGTCTTAAGAATCCAATAAAATATACAACAAAAAGTTTAAATATGAGCAAAATATGAACATTATATTATCAAATGTGCAAAAATATAACATAAAATTAACTAAATGTTGACGATAAAAAAATAGAATGATATAATTGTTGTATTAATTTTAGTCAGGTAAAGCGCAAAAGATAACATAAACGAGCAAAAAGAATACATAAACGAGCAAGAGGGAACCATGTCAAGATACTATTTGGGCATTGACCAGGGAACAACCAATACGACAGCAGTAATAGCAGACGAAAATTTTAATGTTATTTCAAAAGCTCAGAGAGCACATCGACAAATTTATCCTCATCCGGGCTGGGTCGAACACGATCCGGAAGAAGTTTTAAATAATGTGATTCTTGCAGCCAAGGACGCCATAGCAGGTGTAGCGGGAATACAGCCAAGTGAGATAAAGGCCATGGGACTTGATCACCAGGGCGAGACTTGCGTTATATGGGACAAACAGACAGGGAAGTGTGTATATAACGCTATCGTGTGGCAGGACAGGCGCACCAGCGATATTGCAGATAAATATAAAAAAGAGCTAGGAGAGAGAATAAGGCAGATTTGTGGACTCTTGCCGGATGCTTACCACAGCGCAACTAAATTGAAATGGATAATAGATAATGTAGAAGGCGTAAAGGAGAATGCGGAAAGAGGTCTATTGCTTGCAGGCACGCTGAATAGCTGGATTTTTTGGCGACTTACCGGAGGAAAAAGTCACGAGACGGATATAAGCAGCGCAGGGAGCATGATGCTTCTGGATATAAACGATGTCTGCTGGAGCAGTGAACTTACGGAGCTTACCGGCATTCCGCAGGATATGTTGCCTGAAATTGTAGATACAAACCATATTTACGGATATACGGATCCGGAAGCCTTTCTGGGACTTCGAATTCCTATAGCAGGCGGAATAACCGACAGCCCGTCAGGAATGATAGGCGGAGGGTGCATAGGCGAGGGAGTGTTGAAAACCTCTTACGGAACAGGAAGCTTTATGCATTTTCAAACCGGCAAAAAACTTGTCAAATCCCAAAAGGGACTATTTACAAGAACCTGCTGGATGCTGGACGGCCAGCCGTATTATCTGCTTTCCGGTGCTTCTTATGTAGCAGGCGGAGCCGTAAGCTGGCTCGAAAATATAGGATTGATCAATCGGCCGGAAGAAACGGAAGAGCTTGCAAAAAAGGTCAATGACAGTGGTGATGTGTATTTTGTCCCTGCATTTTCAGGGCTTGCAACACCTTATTGGGATCAGTATGCGAGAGGAATGTTTATAGGACTGACTGCCGGTACAGAGAAAGAACATATAGTAAGAGCCGTTCTGGAATCATTAGCATACCAGGTGACCAACTGTTATGCTGCAATGCGGCAGGATGCAGGAATACAGAGCTCTGTGATGAGAGCCGATGGAGGGATGGTGGAAAACAGCTTTTTGATGCAGTTTCAGGCGGACATGTTGGGCATTCCGGTAGAAGTACCTGAGGAAAAAGAAACATGCGCTTTTGGTGCAGCTTGCCTTGCCGGCTATACCATGGGCGATTTGGATTCTCTTGAAAGTTTGCGAAAAAAAGTTAAAGTTAAGAAAGTTTACGAGCCTTTAATGTCAGAAGCAGAAAGGACGGAAAGGCTGTCAAGGTGGCAAGAGGCCGCAAGGCGCAGCATGAACTGGGCAAAAAAATAAGTGCAAACAGTTGAAAAAGGAGTGGCAAATGAGAGAAGAGTACTGCGATGTAGTGATAGTAGGGGCAGGACCGGCAGGCCTTGCGGCTGCCAGCGCCGCCAAAGTGGAAGGGGCTGAAAAGGTCATCGTCGTTGAAAGAGATGTTCATGCCGGAGGCATACTCCAGCAGTGTATACATGCCGGTTTTGGTCTTAAATATTTCGGGGAAGAGCTTACAGGACCGGAATATGCAGAAAGATTTGAAAACTTCGTTAAAAAATCGGATGTTAAACTGATGCTGAACACCACAGCTCTTGAGGTAAGAGAGAATGTTCTGGTTTGCGACAGCAGTGAAGGAATAATACATATTCACTACGGAGCAATGGTACTTGCCATGGGATGCAGGGAAAGGACGAGAGCAAACCTGGTAATACCGGGAAGCCGCCCTGCCGGCATATATACTGCCGGTACAGCTCAGAGACTTATAAATATATACGGACATCATGTTGGAAAAGAGATAGTAATTTTAGGCAGCGGTGATATAGGAATGATAATGGCAAGAAGGATGAGCATTGAAGGAGCTCACGTCAAGGCAGTAGTTGAAATCATGCCTTTTCTTGCCGGACTTATAAGAAACAAAGTACAGTGTCTTGATGATTTCGGAATTCCCCTTATGCTATCTCATACGGTAGTAGACATAACAGGGGTGGACAGAGTGGAAAGCGTCACCATCGCCCCTGTAGACAAAAATAAAAAGCCTATTATGGAAAAGGCAGAAGTAATACCGTGCGATACGCTGCTTCTGTCAGTAGGGCTGATACCGGAAAATGAACTTAGCAAAACAGCAGGCGTCTCTTTGTCTCAGATTACCAAAGGCGCTTTGGTAAATCAATTCAAACAGACAGAGGTGCCATCCATATTTGCTTGCGGCAATGTGCTTCATGTCAATGATCTTGTTGACCACGTAAGCAGTGAAAGCGAAGAAGCAGGACGTTATGCGGCACTTTATGCAGCAGGAAAGCTGGCTGAAGGACGAGAAATATCGGTAGTGCCTGGAGACGGCGTAAGATATGTATGCCCTCAAAAGATAATAACCGGTGGAGACGAGGACGTAACTCTTTATTTTAGGACGGTTATACCAGGCAGAAATTCTGTTATGGAAGCTGAAGCTGAGGGACAAGTGCTTGCCAAGCGCAAAGCCATATGCACGAGCCCCGGCACCATGGAACAGCTTACGTTGACAGCAGAACAAATAAAAGATTTGACAGGAAACGTTACTGTAAAAGCCAGCCATGAGGAGGAATTAGCATGAAGAAGACAGTTATCTGCACTACGTGTCCAAGCGGTTGTGAGATGGAAGCTGTTTATACGGACGAAAATGATTTTAAGGTCACAGGAAACAGATGTAAAAGAGGAGAGGCATACTGTAAAAACGAATGCTTTGACCCCAAGAGAATGTTTACTGCTTCCGTGAAGATAGAAGGCTGTAAAAGAGCTATGATGCCTGTGCGTACCAGCGAACCTGTTCCTAAAGCGTTGATAATGAAATGTGCAGAGGAGCTTAAAGGAATAGTATTAAAGGCGCCTTGCAGCATACATGAAATTGTTTTAAAGAATGTAGCAGGAAGCGGAGCGGATATAATAACTGCTATGACGTTAAAGCAGGAGGTAGAAAATGACCTATAACACAGATGTGCTTATAATTGGAGCCGGAGCTGTCGGAACGGCCATAGCAAGGGAACTTTCCAAATTCAAACTTGATGTGATTTTATGCGATAAAAACGATGACGTAGGCGGAGATGCGTCAAAATCATGCAGCAGCTGCTGCAGTACCGAAAGCACTGTAACGCCTTTCACGCTGGAATCAAAACTGGCTCAAGCTTCGAGACCTTTATTTTACCACCTTTGCGAGGAATTGGACATTCCGATAAATTTCTGCGGAAGCATTACGCCTGTTCTCAACGAGGAGCAGCTGGCGATGATACCGGCTATGCAGGAAAAAGCCTTTAATAACGGCGTATACGATGTGGAATTTCTGACTCATGACGAGATTATGGAGTTGGAACCTGCCATAAATCCTTGCAATCTGGGAGGTCTATTTTCTCCTAGAGATGCTCAGATAAGCCAGTTTATGCTGGTAATCGCACAGGCAGAAAACGCTGTGGCCAACGGCGTAGAGATACTTTTGGACTGCCAGGTGACGGGCATGGATGTTCAAGACGGAAAAATAGATAAGGTGATTACCACAAAAGGGGATATCAAGGCTAAATGGGTGATAAACTGCGCAGGTCTTTACTGCGATGAAATAGCGAAAATGGTGGGTGAATGTGATTTTACCGTTCATCCGAGAAAAGGGCAGTTTTTCGTGCTCAGTAAGGACACACCTGTCAAGGTGACTCACACCATAATGTCAGTGCCGACACCTAACAGCAGAGGAACTTTAGTGATTCCGACAGTTGACGGGAATATACTGGTGGGGCCGACTGCAGAGGATTTGGAGGATAAAACCGATAAAAAGACCACTAAAGAAGGGCTTGACTTCGTGACAAAAAACGCGCTGGCTCTGGTGCCAGGTCTTCATATGGAGGACACCATAACTCAATTTGTAGGCTTAAGACCTGCAAGAGAACCGGAAGGGTATAACATACTGGTTTCCGAAAAAGTAAAGGGGTACGTGGGCATTTCAGGTATTCGTTCATCAGGCCTTACTGTAAGCTTAGGTATTGCAAAATATACAATTCATGAGATGCAAAAGGCCGGTCTTGAGCTTAAGAGAAAAGAAGGCTTCATCAAGCGCCGCGAAGGAATAGTCAGATTCGCAGACAAATCCGATGAAGAAAAAAACATGCTTATAGAAACAGACCCGCTTTATGGCAGGGTAATATGCCGCTGTGAGCAGATCACTGAAAGCGAAATCATTCAAGCCATCAGACGACCTGTAGGAGCTCGTACCGTAGATGCTGTTAAAAGACGGGTGCGCGCCGGCATGGGACGCTGTCAAGGAGGCTTTTGCAGTCCGCTGGTAATAGAGATACTGGCAAGGGAACTTGGTATAAGCCCGCAGGAAGTACGAAAACGCAGCGGGAAGTCGTATATGCTCACCGAGTAGTATTGCTAAATGATTAGCATTGCTTAATAAGGTTTTGGCAGATTAGCTGTTAAAATAAAATCATGTGTAGAAAAGGAGAATTAGCCATGAAAAAAGCATTATCACTGGTTCTTGCAATGGTGCTGATATTGACTATCGCTCTTACAGGCTGCGGCAGCGATGACAAGGCAGCTGACGGCGATATGCCAACTTATGAATGGTCGTTATCATGCGAATATTCTACTGAAAACCATCAGACAGTAGCATTACAGGCAGCCGCCGATGAAATTGAAGAAAAGACAGATGGACACATAAAGATTACCGTCTACCCTAACATGGCGTTAGGAGATTATACGGTGGTTTATGGGCAGGTTTCAACAGGAGACATTGAAATAGCAGCATGTCCTATTTCACCTGAGTATGATAAGAGAGCCGGATTCCTGAATATGCCTTATATGGCAACCAGCTTTGAAGACTTTGAAAAAGACTATTTTGAAGGCGGATTTGTTAACGATGTGATTAAAGACATCGCAGGCGGCTCAGGAATCAAAGCCATGGGAGTTCTCAACGCCGGATTTATGGGTCTTGGGGCAAAAGACTTTCCTGCAGATGATTTCGCAACTCTTACAGACTCTTCCAAGAAGTCCACACTTATGAGAGTCCCAAGCAATCAAGTTTACACTTACATAATGGATGCTATGGGTTATTCCACTACCAATATTCCTTATGCGGATCTTTATTCTGCTATGCAGAACGGCTTGTGTGAAGGTTGGCTTGGAGGAAGCGGCCTCACCAACTATGACGCTTTCCGCGATGTAATCAAATATTTTGTAAATTGTAACGTAGTAAATGAATGCATTCCTATATTTATGAATCAGGAGCTGTTCGATAGCCTGCCTGAGGAATATCAGACCATAGTTTCCGAAGCTTTTACTACTGCTCAGAACACAGTAAATACCGAGAGAGCAGAGCAGGAAGCCAAGGCGCTTGAGGATATGGAAGCTTATGGTATAACCGTTATTGAACCTACTGAAGAAGAACAGACTGAGCTTCGTGACAGAATCCGTCAGGAAGTATGGCCAAAGATGGCTGACGAAATCGGCGAGGAGCTGCTTCAGCAGACTTGCGAGCATTACGGAGTTACCTTGCAGTAGCTGCAATTGTTTTTGGAAAGGTGTTGTAAGACGGGCATAGTGATCATATGCCCGTCTTAAGAAATATCTAAATGAAAAGAGGGACTTATAAAATGAGAGAGAAAGTTGAGAAGTTCTTTTTATGGAAAGCTTTCCTTAAGATTGAGCGTTTTGTGATGGTCCTGGCAAGTGTGGCTATTGTTTTAACAATTGTGGTAAACGTTATATGCCGTTACGTGTTTCATATAACTTTTAATGGATATGATGAAATCGTAGTAATTCTTGCTCTGTGGCTTTATTATGTGGGCGGACTTTACGGCAGCTATGAAGATTGCCAGATAAAAGCCGATGTGCTTTCAATTGTTATACATAAAGAGTCAAGCCTTAGACTGTTAAACATTATACAGAAATTATTTACTCTTATAATATCTATCGTACTTGCCGTATGGGCTATAGAGTATTTGGAATTTTGTCTGAAAATGGGAGGAAGAACTGCCATTTTGCACATACCGATGCTGGTATCACGCTTTGCTCTGGTATTCGGTTATGTTATGCCTGTGATTTATAACATTTATCATATGATCCTGGCCCTTACGGAAAAAAATGACACTAAGGAGTTAGGAGGTGCGGATAATGCTTAGTATAGCTATAGGATTTGTTTTGCTCGTTATAATGCTCATTATCGGCGTGCCTGTAATGTACTGTTTCGGCGCAGCGCTTATATTCTGCTCCATGACTCTCGGTTATGAACCTACGATGATATTCCCTACCATGTACGGAAAACTTTCCAGCGTGGTGCTTTTGTCCATTCCTCTCTTTATCCTTGCCGGAAAAATAATGGAACACGGCAAGATAGGAGACGCACTTATCAATTTTATTGAAATGTTCGTAGGAAAAATCAAGGGAAGCCTGGCTATAATGACGACGGTAGCGTGCGCAGTATTTGGCTCTATATGCGGCAGCGGTCTTGCCACTTTATCCTGCATAGGTTCTATCATGATACCGAAGATGAAGGAAAGAAAATATCCGGCAGAAATCGCGGCAGCTGTTTCATGCTGCTCAGCACCTCTTGGGATGTTGATCCCTCCTAGCGGACTTTGTATCGTCGTAGCCTGGGGCGCAAACCTTTCTGTAACTGCGTGCTTTATGTCTACAGTGATACCCGGTATAATACTGACCGCTCTCATAAGTATCGTAGCTTATGTAATGCTAAGGAAAAAAGAACTTGACGGCGGCAGCGCCATTGAAAAGATGCCGACCTTCGGAGAAACTATGAAAAAGGTAGTTGTTCCTAGGACGACTCATGCGATTCCTGCGCTCATCATGCCTTTTATTATACTGGGCGGTATATACGGCGGTATAATGACAGCAACTGAAGCTGCTGCTGTTTCCGCTCTTTATGCATTCCCTGTCGCTGTATTTATTTACAAGGGAACTACCATGAAGGGAATGAAAGATGTTCTTTTGGACAGCGCTCGTTCTACAGGCGTAGTCATGGTAATGTGCGTCATGACCATGGCTCTAGGTCAAATACTCACTATGGAGAACTTGCCTACTGAAATACTGGGACTGCTCACAGCAGTGTCAGAAAACAAATATGTCATTCTTTTAATGATAAATTTATTCTTGGTATTTATAGGCATGATAATGGATGACACTTGCGCTACCATGTTGTGTGCACCTCTGCTTATACCGCTTGGCCAGCAGTTGGGTGTTGACCCTTATCACATGTGCGCTATTTTGGTAACCAATATCGGTATGGGCAATGTTACACCGCCGACAGCGCCGTTTTTGTATATGGCTTCAAGCTTGGCTGATGTAAGTGCAGCAAGGGTGATCAAACCTGTGTTGCTAATCATATTGTTCGCATATGTGCCTACTTTGATTTTGACTACCTACATACCGCAAATCGCTACGTTTTTACCGAATTTGATTACCGGCTAAAAGAAAGTAAAACTATAAAAATAAATACTGCATTGATAAGGACCTCGTGGTTGAGACACGGGGTCTTTATTATAATACCAACCGGTTAGGGGTGGTGGATGACAGATTAGCTTTTCGAAAAACAGCCGTGAGGTGAGCAGATGGGCTTTTCGAAAAACAGCCGCTTTGGCCGGTGGAGGTACAATGATACTTTTTTATTAAAACGTGATACAAAGTATACGAAATTTCCAAAAAGGTATGATGGAAGCATACTTATTTAGAAAAAAGAGTAAGGGTCAAATAGCAGGCACATTGAAAGCCTAAATCTCAAGTAGTATGCTAC
>UQEW01000071.1 GCA_900540145.1 uncultured Eubacteriales bacterium | reverse complement strand
GGAATGTGCGCCGTAAGTGCGCCTGTAAACAACGTAATAGCCTGCGGCAAAATCCTGGGAATAACCGATGATGAAAATAGGATCATATATAAAAAACACATAAAAATAAAGCGATGAAAAATTTAATTATAACTATGGGAATTTTGATTTTAATGATAATGTTAAACATGTTCCAACTTGACATTTTTCTGCGCATAGTGTAAAATATTGCCTCGTAAAAGGGAGTAACTGGCATCTTTGAGGTGTGATATTTTGCGTCAAGCCAATCATGAAAATGATTCGCATATATCTTAAATAGTAAGACTTTTACCGTATAGTATAATATATGGTAGAAGTTTTTTTTAACTTCGCCCGGAAAGGAAGAAAAAGAATGCAATATTACTTAAAAACGACAGAAGAAGCTCTAAAAGAGGTTAATTCCAGTAAAGATGGACTGATGTCTTCGGAAGCAGAAAAACGTCTAAACGCAGATGGCAAAAATAAGCTAAAAGAACCTGACAAGGATTCACTGCTTAAAAAGCTTTTACTGCAGTTTGCGGACCCTATGATAATAATCCTTATCGTGGCCGCTGCTATATCGGGAATAACTGCTTTTTATGCCGATGAAAGTTTTGCTGATGTAATAATCATCTTATTCGTCGTTGTTGTTAATGCGGTATTAGGTGTTTATCAAGAAAGCAAAGCCGAAAAAGCCATAGAAGCTTTACAAGAGATGGCTTCTGCCACCAGCAAAGTCTACAGAGACGGCAAGCTGGTAACAATTAAAAGTGAAGATTTAGTTAAAGGTGATATAGTAATCCTTGAGGCAGGAGATGCGGTGCCGGCTGACGGCAGAATCATTCAATGTGCCAGCATGAAAATAGAAGAAGCTGCACTGACAGGAGAAAGCGTTCCTGTAGATAAAACTGAAGAAGTTTTAGATCTGGGAGGAGAAAAGGAAATTCCTCTCGGCGACAGAAAGAATATGGTATACATGGGCAGCACCGTTGTTTACGGAAGAGGCGCTGCTGTAGTATGCGAGACCGGTATGAATACCGAAATGGGTAAAATTGCCGATGCTTTGGCTCAGGCTAAAGAAGGAAAGACACCTCTTCAGATTAAATTAAGCCAGCTCAGTAAAGTTCTGACAGTCTTAGTCCTGGTAATCTGCGCTATAATCTTTGGCGTAAGTTTACTTAGAGCTGATTCCCTTAACGGAGAGGTAATTCTTGACGTATTCATGGTAGCCGTAAGTTTGGCGGTAGCAGCCATACCGGAGGGATTAGCTGCTGTAGTAACGATAGTTTTGTCTATCGGCGTTACCAACATGAGTAAGAAGAATGCTATCATACGCAAACTGACAGCTGTCGAAACTCTTGGATGCGCACAGATAATATGTTCAGATAAAACAGGAACGCTGACCCAGAACAAGATGACTGTGGTAGATTACTACGGCGATGATGAAAAGTTATTAGCTCAGGCAATGGCATTATGCTGCGACGCAGCCATAGAAGAGGGAGATTCTGAAGCTACAGGTGAGCCTACGGAATGTGCTCTCGTAAATTATGCATATAAGCTTGGCATTAATAAAAAATCTGTAGAAGATAAGATGCCGAGAGTAAAAGAAGTTCCTTTTGACAGCGGCAGAAAGATGATGACTACGATTCATGCCGATGAAGAGTCAGGTAAGGTAATTCAGTATACTAAGGGAGCTCCTGATGAAGTACTTAAAAAATGTACGATGATCTTAGATAAAGGAACAGTCAGGGCTTTAACTGATGAAGATAAAAATAACATATTACAAGCCAATAAAAATATGGCAGATAAAGCTCTCAGAGTGCTTATGGCATCGCAGAGAATATATGACACGATGCCTGATAAGATAAGTGCCGAGTCAGTTGAAAATCAACTTTGCTTTATTGGTCTGGTAGGAATGATAGACCCGGTAAGACCTGAGGTAAAAGCAGCTATCGAGGAATGCAACAGTGCAGGAATCACTCCTGTAATGATTACCGGAGACCATATAGATACAGCATCAGCTATAGGTAAGGAACTCGGCATCTTACATGACGGAAGAAAAGCTATAACCGGAGCTATGCTTAATGAAATGGACGATGATACCTTTGAAAAGGAAATTGAGAATATCGGGGTGTATGCCAGAGTTCAACCTGAACATAAGGTTAGAATCGTAAATATGTGGAAGAAAAAAGGCTATGTTACTGCCATGACCGGAGACGGTGTCAACGATGCGCCTAGCATTAAATCAGCTGACATAGGCGTCGGCATGGGTATTACCGGAACTGATGTAACTAAAAACGTAGCTGACATGGTACTGGCAGACGATAATTTCGCAACAATTGTAGGCGCTGTAGCAGAAGGACGCCGCATATACGATAATATCAGAAAAGCAATACAATTCTTGCTGGCCTCAAACATGAGTGAAGTAATAAGTATATTTACAGCAACAATGCTTGGATTTACTATACTGCAGCCTGTACACCTGTTATGGATAAATCTTGTTACCGACTGCTTCCCTGCTCTTGCTCTTGGTGTAGAAAGACCTGAAGCTGATATCATGAAGAGAAAGCCTAGAAAGACCAGTGACGGCGTATTTGCCGGCGGAATGGGCATAGATATGGTATATCAGGGAGTTATTTTGGCGGGTCTTACGCTGATAGCTTACTTTGTAGGTCATTATATAGAATCAGGCGTTTGGGAGATTGCAACAAGCCCTGACGGTACTACAATGGCATTCCTAACCTTATCCATGGCAGAGATATTCCACAGCTTCAACATGCGTTCACAGAGAGGAAGCATTTTCAGCATTAAGCATTGGAATCCATCGTTAACTTGGGCAGGAATTGCAAGCTTTATTTGCACATCTCTTGTAATATATGTTCCTTTCTTATCTGATGCATTTGAATTTGAACATATAAGCTTTGTTGAATATGCTATTGCAATCGGTTTGGCATTCTGCGTAATTCCGATTGTTGAAATCGTAAAGCTTATAGAGAGAAAATTGGCAAAATAAAATAAACAATTATAACAATCAATGATCAAAAAACCCGACAAAAATTATTTTGTCGGGTTTTCAGATTCACGATGATAATATTGGGGTTAACATGTTATAATCGCTATGTTATAATTAATGCGTTATTTTATAACAACAGCTATCGTTAATAATAAACGCATACAGAAGAGAAAGGATTTAAGATGGGAATAGTTGTAGGAATTGATATAGGGGGAAGCACTACTAAAATTGCAGGATTTAATGGGGAAGAAATGCTGTTGCCGGTACAGATTACTGCCAGCAACGCCATTGCATCTCTATTTGGTGCATTTGGCAAGTTTTTATACGATAATGATTTAGAGTTGATTGACATAGATCAAGTAAATTTAACAGGGGTTGGAAGCAGTAATATAAAACAGAAGATTTATGGATTACCTACATATAAAGTGGATGAGTTTTCTGCCAACGGAGTAGGCGGAGGATATTTTGCTGAGGGAAAAGAAGATTTTATGGTAGTGAGCATGGGGACAGGAACTTCTTTTGTAAGGGTACAAAACCGCATCCCTACCCACCTTGGAGGAATAGGCATTGGAGGAGGAACTATAACGGGGCTTTCAAAGCTTATGCTTAATACAGACGACGTTGATAAAATACAGGAAATGGCCAGTGATGGAAATGTAGCTCATATCGATTTAAGAATAGGAGACATTTCCAACAAACCTCTTCCGGGGCTTGATCTTGAGATTACAGCATCAAATTTCGGCAAAGCATCTTCAAGAGCCGATTGCGAGGATAAAGCGGCAGGAATTGTGCATATGGTTATAGAAACGATTTGCCAGACCGCGGTATTGATAGCAAACGGATATAATATAAAGGACTTTGTACTTATAGGCAATCTTATCAACTTTCCTGAGTGCTGGAGCGTTTGTGATATGATAAAGATCATGTACCCGTATGTAAACTTTATAATACCTGAAGATGGAGAATACGGTACTGCTATAGGCACTGCTCTGGCTGCTAAGCGCTGCCTTAAGCCAGTATAAATTTTACCAATGAAAAAGATTGTTAATGTAGCCGGAAATATTATTGCTGCTGTATTTGCGGCAATTGGGGTTTTATGCATATCAGTGACAATCACTGTGATGTTTAGACCGCTTTATTATTTTGATATAGATTATTTGGATATCCCACAGATGTCGGGGATGTCTGAGACTGTGATAAGAGCTAATTATGATGTGTTAATAGATTATAATTTGCTGGGAGGACCGTCAGAATTGAACTTCCCTGATTTAATCATGTCCCAGCAAGGGCGTATACATTTTGAGGAAGTAAAAGACATCTTTATCTTTATGCAGATTTTTTCTATCGCAGCTGTAATTTTGCTGGTACTTTGGATTGTTGCATGGGTTAAGAAAAAAAGTCTGTCGTTTAAATGGATGAAATTCACAGGCATAGTGATTGCAATAATTGCATCTACATGCGGATGCGCATTGATCATAGATTGGGATTGGGCTTTTACTGCGATGCACACAATATTTTTCAGAAACGATTATTGGATTTTCGATGCAACCACCGATCCGGTAATAAGGATATTGCCTGAAGAGTTTTTTATGCATTGCGGAATCATGATAATTATATTGGCGCTGATCCAAATAATAATATTGCAATTGGTTTATAGGAGACTAAAAGATGGAGGAAATAAGATTTAAAAGTGTTTTCTTTAGATTATATGATAAAAAAATTGCTTCTGGTGAAGTGACTTTTTCTCAGCTTAATTTAAGTAAGACGGATTTCATCAGATTATGCACAGAAGATAATTTCGTGCTGGAAAGAGAAACTATATTGAAAATAAGCTCTGCCATGAACCTTACAGATGAAGAGGAAAGAGAACTTTTAGAGGCAGCAGAAAGGCAGCAATAGAACAATTCATTATATGTAATTTTATAAAACCGGTCATTAAAAAGACCGGTTTTATATATGGGCATTTTATCGCATAATACTTTATTTTATACATTAAACAGGAAGTGCATTACATCGCCGTCCTTAACGACGTAATCTTTACCCTCGGAACGTATCAGGCCTTTTTCTTTGGCAGTGGCTAAATTTCCGCCGCATTCGATAAGTTTGTCATAGGCTATGGTTTCTGCCCTGATGAAGCCTTTTTCAAAGTCGGAATGTATTTTTCCTGCCGCTTGAGGAGCTTTTGTGCCGCGCTTTATGGTCCAGGCTCTTACCTCCGGTTCGCCTGCGGTAAGGAAGGATATAAGGTCGAGAAGAGAATAAGATGCTTTAATAAGTTGATCCAATCCTGATTCTTCGATACCCAGTTCGTTGAGGAATAAAGCTCTTTCTTCGTCGTCAAGTTCAGCAACTTCTGACTCAAGCTCAGCACATATGACTGTAACTTCAGCATTTTCAGACTCAGCAATTTGACGCACCTTTTTTACATATTCATTATCCCCGGAAGCAATATCGCTGTCGGAAACGTTGGCCACATATATTATAGGCTTATATGACAAAAGATCCAGTGTCTTTACGAAAGCAGCTTCATCTTCATCCAGCTCCATAGAACGGGCGTTTTTACCTTCGCCCAGCCAGGAATAGATTCTGTTTAGGAGATCTAACTCGACCTGCATGGATTTGTCTGCTTTGGCTGCTTTGGAGGTCTTCTGGATTCTTCTTTCCAGAATTTCCATGTCTGAAAGAAGCAGCTCAGTATTTATGGTGTCGATGTCGGAGGCTGGGTCAATATGTCCTTCTACATGAACGATGTTGTCGTTTTCAAAACATCTTACTACATGCACTATGGCGTCTACTTCGCGGATATGTCCCAGAAATTTGTTACCGAGGCCTTCTCCTTTTGAAGCGCCTTTTACAAGACCGGCTATATCGCAGAACTCTATAGTGGTGTAGATAGTTTTTTTGGAATTATACATGTCATGGAGCACTTTAAGGCGCTGGTCAGGGACAGTAACGACTCCGATATTGGGTTCTATTGTACAGAACGGATAATTGGCAGCTTCTGCTCCGGCTTTTGTAATAGCGTTGAAAAGAGTACTTTTACCTACATTGGGAAGTCCAACGATTCCTAATCTCATATATTTCTCCTTTGTATTGGTTTATTATTTATTGCTCGTATGTAGAGCGCGTTTTCTTAAAATTATATATATTATGATACAGCCGGCGATTAATGCGAGACTGAGGACCTGCGCCTGGCGCAGAGGCCCTATCATTAAACTGTCAGTCCTTAGTCCTTCAACAAAAAATCTTTCGACTGAGTATAACATACCATATAGACAAATTATTTGACCTGCGAACTTACGCTTATGATTGGCAAAGTACATTAAGAAGATGAATAACAGGAAACACCACATAGATTCATACAGGAATGTGGGATGATAGCCCACACCATCTATGATTTGAGCCCACGGAAGGTCGGTCGGGCCGCCGTGAGCTTCTTCGTTGAAGAAATTGCCCCATCTTCCTATAGCTTGGGCCAATGGTATAACAGGCGCTATCAGATCGGCTGCATCTAAAAATTTAACTTTATAATGTCTACATACGAAGTAACCCACTATAAAACACATTATCAGTCCTCCGTGAATAGCCAGACCGCCGCTTCTTATATCAAATATTTTTGAAAGATCTCCTGAAAAGTCATCCCAGCTGAATATGACATAATAAAGCCTTGCGCCTATTATAGCAGAAGGGATGATCCAGATAGTCAATGTGAGTATAAAGTCAGGATCTATATTGTATTTAGGAGCGCGAAAGTAAGTTATGAGCACGGCGAGCATAAAGCCAAAACCGATAAGCAGGCCGTACCACATTATATCAAAACCGAACACGCTGAATGCTACAGAACCGGGTGATACCATTAATAATCTCCTTTGTGTTGCCTTTATTTTTAGGTTTCATATTATTATACAAAAAAAACTACCAAATGTCATTAAAGTTTGGTACTATTTTTATTATGAAGTATGAAAAAATAGTAAAAGGAATTTTCTTATCAAGACCTAACAGGTTCATAGCAGATGTTTTTGTCGATGGAATAGAAGCAAAAGCCCACGTAAAAAATACAGGCAGATGTGAAGAACTGCTGATAACAGGAGCAACAGTTTATCTGGAGGATCATTTTGGGCGTATGGGCAGCAGAAAGCTGAGATATTCTCTGATTGGAATAGAAAAAGATACAGAATCAGGATCGATTATGGTCAACATGGATTCTCAGGCGCCTAATAAAGTCATAAAGGAAGCACTGGAGAGCGGATATCTTAAACTTCAAGACATCAGCAGCAATGCAGACGATGCTGATTATGCGGCAGATATTAAACCGGAGGCAAGATATGGTGATTCAAGATTAGATTTTAAGATTTCTGATTCTAAAGGAAGAACAAAATATATTGAAGTAAAAGGAGTTACTTTAGAATCAAAAGGCATAGCATATTTTCCTGACGCTCCTACAGAAAGGGGCATAAAACATTTGAAAGAATTAGAAAACGCATTAAAAGAAGGAAAAGAAGCTTATGTCATATTTGTAATACAGATGAAAGGCGTCAAAGCCTTTAAACCTAATGATGAAAAACATAAAGCTTTTGGAGATGCTCTGAGATATGCACATAAAATGGGAGTAAAAGTTTGGGCTTTCGAATGCGATGTTACGGCACAGCAAATCAGCCTCGGAAAGAGAATAGAAGTGAATCTGTAGAAAAGGGCAGGCTGCAGAAATTCAACCGGCCCTTTTATGGTTATAAAAAATTGTTTGGAAAATTAATTTATGATAAAACCTGCTATCAGGAATAATATTGCTGATACAGCTGCAGCTAAAAGCCCAAAAGGAGCTTGCGTCATAGCATGATCGAAATTGTTGCAGCCTGTTGCAGCAGAGGTTATGACTGTAGCATCGGAATAGAAACAAATATGAGAACCGAATACTCCGGCGCTTAAAACAGCCGATACTGCCAATGTAACATCTGCATCAAGATTTTGTGCTAACGGAATTACTATTGGCAGCGCTATTATGTACATCCCCCAGTTGGTACCGGTTATAAATTCTGTGATTGCCAGTGCAATGAATATTACGAAAGGCAGAAGTTCAGGAGTAACTAAATGCGTAGCTGAAGTTATCACATAATATGTAAAATGTATTTGATCGTTCACATTAGCAAATAAAAATGCAAGCACCATCAACATTAATGGTAAAATCATGTTTTTAAGCCCTTCCAAAGCTACATCGGTAAAATCTTCAGGCGACATGACGCCTTGAAAAAGATACAGTACAAACATAAACGCCAATGTAACAAGAACGCCAAGCTGCATATCGAAGTCAAGGACTACTGTGGAGCCTACCAGTACAAAAATAGGAAGAAATAGATTCATAACTTTGGGATTGTTAGGAACAATACTTTCCTTGCCTGCTCTTATATCTATTTTTTCACTTCCCGGAGGGGCAAGCGGTCCGCCTTCTTCCACACGTTTAAAAGCTTTTTTCATAGGACCGAAAATAGGGATGATTCCTAATATTATGACAGGGACAATTATTGCTGCTATCCATCCGTAAAAATTATACGGTATGGTTTTCACAAAATAGAGAAGCCCCTCTCCTTCAGGAGCCCAGCCATTGGTCTCCAAAATCCTTGAAACGAATACTGCCCAGGTTGAAATAGGTATTATAACGCACAAGGGAGCTGCGGTAGAATCAACTATATATGATAAAAATTCTCTTGGCACTTTGTGTTTATCGGTGAGAGTTGTCATACACGAACCGACAGTTAAAGAATTGAGATAATCATCGATAAATATTACCACACCCAGAACCCATGTCCAAAGAAGAGAAGCCTTTTTTGTTTTAGCCTTTTTAGCAATCCATTCGCCAAATGCATAAGAACCTCCGGATTGCTCAATAAGGGCTATTATGCTTCCCATCAGACCGCATACGATAATGAGCCAAGCGATATCTTCATCCATCATAACGCTTAAAAGCCCATCGCTGAAATTAGAAAAAATATTGCTTATCCAGGATGAACTGTTTTCCATCGTTTCCGGTCTGGACACCATGACGAAGCCCATCAGAGATGACAGAATCAAAGCTTCAAGAATTCTCTTAGTGACAAAAATATACACTATTAAGAATATGGCAGGGACTAAAGAGAAAGCTCCGTATTCAGATACATCAGATGGCAATACGCTTGTAAAACCAATTGTAATTATAAAAACTAAAGCGATAATAAGCAGGGTGCGTCTGCTGTTAAAAGCGGCCTTTTCCCGTGCGAGCATTTTGAGCAACTATCATCTCTCCTTTCAATTGCCTTAATGGCATAAAATAAGCAAGGACAATTATAGCAAAACAATAGGGATTTTCAACAACTTTTTTATAATTTCCGACTACATTTTTCAAAAAAAACATATTGACATATAACTCACAATTTGGT
>UQEW01000070.1 GCA_900540145.1 uncultured Eubacteriales bacterium | reverse complement strand
GGTTCAGAAAAAGCAGGTGAGAAAGACGATTCAGCAGAAAGACAGCAATTTGAGGCGGCTTTTGCTAAAAAAACCATTACAAAAAAGGAAGCTAGAGAAGCAATGCTTTCAAAAGATGAAATCAACGAGCATGCTGTGTCTGATGAATATAAAATGCCTCCTGTTGCCCTTCTTGAAAAGAGCAAGACAGGTCCAAAAACTAACGACAGATTGTTAACAGAAAAGGCTCAGAAGCTGGAAGAAACCCTCAGAAACTTCCATGTGGACGCACGAGTAGTTCAAGTTACTCAAGGGCCTACTGTAACCAGATATGAAATACAGCCGTCAGTAGGTGTCAAGGTTAACAGCATAGTAAGGCTGGCCGACGATATAGCTTTAAATCTGGAAGCTAAAAGCATCAGAATAGAAGCGCCTATACCGGGAAAAGCGGCTGTGGGCATAGAAGTAGAAAACGATGCCGTAACTATGGTCCATATAAGAGATATTATAGATTCGCAAGAATTTAAAAACAGCAAATCTAAGATTACTTTTGCTGTTGGAAAAGACATAAGCGGCAAGGCTATTGTAGCTGACCTGAAAGCTATGCCGCATCTGCTTATAGCAGGTTCCACAGGTTCCGGAAAATCGGTATGTATCAACACGATAATCACCAGCCTATTGTATAAAGCCAGACCGGATGAAGTAAAGCTCATACTCGTAGACCCTAAAGTGGTAGAGCTGGGCAATTATAACGGAGTTCCTCATCTTATGATACCTGTGGTCACAGACCCGTCAAGGGCTGCAGCTGCTTTAAACTGGGCAGTGGCAGAGATGACTGACAGATATAAAAAGTTTGCAGAAGAGGGCGTAAGGGACTTGGAGACTTATAACGAGTCTGTAAAAGCCAATGATGAACTTGATAAAGTAATGCCTCAGGTGGTGATTATAATAGATGAGCTGGCAGACTTGATGATGGCGGCGCCTTCACAAATAGAGGAATCCATATGCAGGCTGGCTCAGATGGCAAGAGCGGCCGGCATGCATCTTATTGTGGCTACTCAAAGACCTTCGGTAGATGTAATCACAGGAGTTATCAAGGCTAACATTCCTTCAAGAATCGCCTTTGCCGTTTCTTCTCAGGTAGATTCCAGAACTATACTGGACATGCAAGGCGCAGAGAAACTGGTAGGAAAGGGCGATATGCTGTTTAATCCTATGGGAATGGGCAAGCCTATCAGAGTTCAGGGTGCTTTCATTTCTGACCATGAAGTCAACAAAGTCATAGATTTTGTTAAAAGTCAGGTTAAAGAGACCGACTATAATCAGGACGTCCTCACAAGGATAGAAAGAACCGACCAGACAGGTGCGGAAGATGACGGAGATGAGCTTTTGCCTGATGCTATCGAACTGGTGGTAAGAAGCGGACAGGCTTCCGTTTCTATGCTCCAGAGAAGATTCCGCATAGGTTATAACAGAGCAGCCAGAATCGTGGATATGATGGAAGCCAGAGGCATAGTAAGCCCTCAAGACGGTTCAAGGCCAAGACAGGTTCTGATAACAGAAGAAGAATATGATAAGATGAATGAAGATAAAGAGGAAGAATAGTTTATGAAGGTATACATGGAAACACTGGGATGTCCTAAAAACTTCAACGATTCTCAAGTGGCATGCGGCATAATGGAAGATGCCGGAATCCAGCTGGTAGATGATATTTTCCAATCAGATGTGATGATTTTAAACACTTGCGGATTTATCAACGACGCTAAAAAAGAATCCATAGAGAGAATTTTCCAGCTGGCCCAATACAAAGAGGGTAACAGGAAGCTGGTGGTGTCGGGATGTCTTGCTCAAAGATACGCCAAAGATTTGACAGAAGAAATGCCGGAGGCCGATTGTTTTATCGGCGTCAACGAATATGAAAGACTGCCGGAAATACTAAGGGAACTCAACAATCCTTTAGAAGAAAAAAATCAGGTAAAGACTTGCCCTTCCGGTCAGCTTAGTCTGCTCCCCAGACATTTGGAAGACAACCCTTACACTGCCACACTGAAGATAGCTGAAGGATGCAATAACCGCTGTGCGTATTGCGTAATACCTGACATCAGAGGGCCGTTCAGAAGCAAAAAAGCTGAAGATGTCATCAAGGAAGCCGAAATGCTGGCTGAAAAGGGCTGCAAAGAATTGATATTGATAGCTCAGGATCTTACCTTATACGGGATAGATATATATGGACATATGGCTTTACCGCAGCTGCTCAGAGATTTGTGCCAAATAGAAGGTATAAGATGGATAAGGCTCATGTATTGCTATGAAGACAGAATAACAGATGAGCTGATAGATGTCATGGCCTCTGAAGAAAAGATATGCAATTACATAGATATACCTATTCAGCATGCCAGCGATAACGTTCTCAAGCGAATGAACCGGCGCTCTACAGAAAGCTCTATAAAAGAGACTATAGCTAAACTCAAAGACGCCATAGCTGATATACATATAAGGACAACTCTCATTACCGGCTTTCCGGGCGAGACAGAAGAAGATTTTTCAAAACTCTTGGACTTTGTAGATGAAATGAAGTTTGCCCGTCTGGGGGTATTTGCTTATTCCCAGGAAGAGAACACTCCTGCCGGTGAAATGGAGGATCAGATAGCTCAGGAAATCAAAGAGCAGAGAGCCGATACGATAATGAGACATCAGCTTGACATTTCACTTGCCGGCAACAAGGAAAAGGTAGGAAAAACCTTTGAGGTGCTGGTAGAAGAAAGAGATGAGGACGGCAGCTACATAGGAAGAACCAGATATGACGCGCCGGAAATAGATAATTCCGTTATTTTCACCTCATGCAGAGAGCTGAAAGCCGGCATGATAGTAAACGTAAAAATAGAAGACGCTTTTGATTATGATTTGACAGGCAAGGAGGTATAAAGATGAATCTGCCTAACAAGTTAACTATAGCCAGGGTTATTGCGGTACCTTTTTTTATAGCCGCCTATTATTTAAACTGGTATATTGCAGCCTTTGTAATATTTGTAGCCGCATCCTTTACAGATATGCTTGACGGAAAGATAGCCAGAAAAAATAATCTGGTTACCAATTTCGGGAAAATAATGGACCCGCTGGCTGACAAAGTATTGGTTTATTCGGCGTTATGCCTCATGATACCGTATTTTGTTCCTGCATGGATGCTCATCATAATTTTGGCCAGAGAGTTTACTGTGGCCGGCATGAGAACTGTAGCTGCGTCTGAAGGAATAGTTATAGCTGCTGACATGAGCGGCAAGATTAAAACAGTTTTGCAAATGATCGCTGTATCGCTGCTGCTGCTTGTTCCGGCATGCAAGTTCTATCTGCCGTTATGGTATACGGCTCAGGCTTTCTTATGGGCATCTCTCATCATGACCGTTTATTCAGGCATTGAATACGTTTGGAAAAACAGACAGCTTTTTTCTTTAAAATAAAACAATGAAAACTGACGACAGGAGAGTGACCATATGAAGACAGCTTTGCTTACAGTAGGTACGGAAATCCTTTTCGGCCAAATCGTCAATACCAATGCAGCCTGGCTTTCTCAGCAGCTTAATGATTTGGGAATAGATGTAATGTATCATTACAGCGTAGGAGATAACCCTAAACGCCTGGAAGAGCTCATATATTTTGCATTTCACGATTGCGATATGATAATTACAACGGGAGGTCTAGGACCTACTCAGGACGATCTGACTAAAGAAGTCATCGCCAAAGCTATGGGCGACAAGATAGTGACCAATCAGCAATGCCTTGAAGATTTAAAGGGGTATTATGAAAAAATGGGCCGTCATATGACGGAAAATAATTTAAAGCAGGCCGACATGCCTTCCACCGCAGTGCCTCTGCCCAATGACCAGGGTACAGCTCCGGGATTTTGGCTTGAAAAAGACGGCAAGATAATTGCAGCTATGCCGGGCCCTCCGAGAGAAATGACCAACATGTTCAACAAGCAGATAAGGCCTCGTTTGGAAAAGATACAAGACAGCGTGATATATTATAAGATTCTCAGAGCTTTCGCTTTAGGCGAGTCTAAGATGGAAACCATGCTGCTGCCTCTTATAGACGGACAGACTGACCCTACCATAGCCACATATGCCAAAGAGGGTGAATGCAGCCTTAGAATAGCTTCCAAAAGACCGACTTTAGAGCAGGCTGAAAAAGCAGTGGCAGATATGGAAAAAAAGGTCATGGATATCATAGGAGACTTTGTCTATAGCTGTGACGATCAGGAGCTGATAGAAGTTGTCGGCAACATGCTTATCGAGAAAAATATATCTATTTCATGTGCCGAATCATGCACAGGAGGCCTTTTTGCCGGAGCTCTGACAGATATTCCGGGAATTTCAGCTGTATTTGAAAGAGGTATAGTCACATACAGCAACAGGGCTAAAATGGAGGAACTGGGAGTTTCATCAGATACTTTGGAAAGATACGGAGCCGTCAGTCCGCAGACCGCTTGTGAAATGGCGGAAGGATTGAAGGAAAAAACAGGCTCAGATTTGTGTATATCGGTTACGGGCATTGCAGGCCCTGACGGAGGAACAGAGGAAAAACCGGTAGGTTTGGTATATATAGGGATTTCTTACGAAGGCAGGACTGAGGCTGTAAAATGCCAGTATCGTAATGTCAATCGCAGATGGAATAGGAATTACGCAGTCTTGAACATGCTCTGGCAGATATATAAAAGGATAAAATAAAAGAATTGACATTTTTAAATAAAAGAAATATAATTAAGATACCCCACAGGGGTATCTTTTTAAGTTAGAGGTGAATTAATATGGAAAATAAAGAGAAAAATATATGTTGTTGCAAGACAACAGAAAGGACTTCTGAAGAACAAAAGAAGCTTATACACAGGCTTAACAGAATAGAAGGGCAGATAAGAGGCATCAAGGGAATGATAGAAAAAGACGCATATTGTACAGATATACTTATACAATCAGCGGCCATCAGCGCAGCTGTGAACGCTTTCAACAGAGAACTTTTATCCAGCCATATAAAAGGATGTGTTGCAAGAGATATACGCAACGGAGATGATGAGGTAATAGATGAGCTGCTGGTTTTACTAAAGAAGCTCATGAAATGATAAAGGGGAAAATAATATGGAGCAGTATAACGTAACAGGCATGAGTTGCGCAGCCTGCAGTGCGCGAGTGGAAAAAGCTGTGTCTAAAGTTCCGGGGGTGGATTCGTGTTCTGTAAGCTTGCTCACCAATTCCATGGGAGTAGAAGGAAGCGCTTCTCCTGCTGCTGTAATCAAAGCTGTAGAAGAAGCCGGATATGGCGCTTCAATAAAAGGAGCTAAAGACGCGGCATCCTCCTCAGCCGCCGGAAAAACCATTAGTGCTGAAGAAGATATGCTCAAAGACAGAGAGACCCCCGTTTTAAAACGCAGGCTCCTGGCATCTATCATTTTTCTGATCATATTGATGTATTTTTCCATGGGAGTCATGATGTGGGGCTGGCCGGCGCCGGCTTTTCTGGAAGACAATCATGTAGCTATGGGGCTTTTGCAGCTGATTCTTTCAGCCGCAGTCATGGTTATAAATCAAAAGTTCTTTATAAGCGGATTTAAGAGCCTTTGGCATAGAGCTCCTAATATGGATACTCTTGTAGCGTTAGGCTCGGCCGCGGCATTCGGATACAGCACAGTAGCGTTGTTCGCTATGACAGACGCGCAGCTTGCCGGAGATCATGAAGCTGTAATGTCTTACATGCATGAATTATATTTTGAATCGGCAGCAATGATTTTGGCTCTCATAACTGTGGGGAAAATGCTGGAAGCACGTTCTAAAGGCAAGACTACAGACGCGCTGAAAAGTCTTATGAAGCTTGCGCCTAAAACGGCAGTGATTTTAAAAGACGGAGTTGAAACCACAGTAGCTATAGAACAGGTAAAAAAAGGCGATATATTCGTTGTAAGACCGGGAGAAAACATACCGGTAGACGGCGTAATCATAGAAGGCAGCAGCGCAGTCAACGAGGCTGCGCTTACAGGAGAGAGCATACCTGCTGACAAATCTGTCGGCGATCAAGTATCTGCTGCTACCATCAACCAATCGGGTTTCATAAAATGTGAAGCGACGAGAGTCGGCGAAGATACAACGCTTTCTCAAATAATACAGATGGTCAGCGATGCTGCTGCCACCAAAGCGCCAATCGCAAAAGTTGCCGATAAAGTTTCAGGCGTATTTGTACCTATAGTTATAGGAATTGCCATAGTCACCGTAGCAGCCTGGCTCCTTGCAGGCCAGACCGTGGGATTTGCATTGGCAAGAGGAATTTCTGTTTTGGTAATAAGCTGTCCGTGCGCATTGGGATTGGCCACGCCTGTGGCGATTATGGTCGGAAACGGCATGGGAGCCAAAAATGGCATATTGTTCAAAAACGCCGTATCTCTTGAAGAAGCAGGAAAGACTCAAATAGTAGTTTTAGACAAGACAGGTACCATAACGTCAGGCGAGCCTAAATTGACAGATATATTGCCGGAAGATGGAATCTCAGAAGAAACGCTGCTTGAACTGGCTTATGCTCTCGAATCAAAGAGCGAACATCCTCTGGCTAAGGCTATAATGGAAGCCGGAAAAGAGCGATCTGTTAATTTAAGAGAAGTTTCAGGATTCAAAGCTTTGCCCGGCAACGGCCTTGAAGCATTGATAGAAGGAAAGCCTCTCACAGGAGGAAATTTGAAATTCATGGAAGGACTTGTGCAAGTCTCCGAAAACATGAGGAGAATTTCTGAGGAATTGGCTGCTGCAGGCAAGACGCCGTTGTTCTTTGCCTACGACGGCAGGCTTTTAGGCATAATAGCAGTTGCTGACGTAATCAAGGAAGATAGCCGCCAAGCAGTAGAAGAGATGAAAAACATGGGCATACGTGTCGTAATGCTTACAGGAGACAATGAAAAGACTGCTCGCGCCATCGGAAAAGAAGCAGGCGTAGACGAAGTAATCGCAGGAGTCCTTCCTGACGGCAAAGAAAGCGTTATACGCAGGCTTAAGAAGAAAGCTAAAGTCACGATGGTTGGTGACGGCATAAACGATGCGCCTGCGCTCACTAGAGCGGATATAGGCATTGCCATAGGTGCAGGAACAGATGTTGCCATCGATGCGGCGGATATAGTTCTCATGAAGAGCCGCCTTTCTGATGTTCCGGCAGCCATAAGACTGAGCAGGGCTACGCTGCGCAACATTCATGAGAATCTTTTCTGGGCGTTTATTTATAACACTATAGGCATACCTTTGGCAGCCGGAGTTTTCATCCCTGTTTTGGGGTGGCAGCTTAATCCCATGTTTGGAGCAGCAGCCATGAGTTTATCCAGTTTCTGCGTAGTTACCAATGCTCTCAGACTTAATTTGTTTAAATTATATGATCCTCACAAGGACCATAAAATCAAAAATAAAATACAGGAAGAAAAGGAGAAAGAAGTTATGAACAAGACTATGAAAATTGAAGGAATGATGTGCGGACATTGTGAAGCTGCAGTTAAAAAAGCTCTCGAAGCTATTGAAGGAGTAGATACGGCAGAAGTGAGCCACGAGAAAGGTACAGCAGTGGTAACATTAAATGCAGATGTATCCGACGACACTTTGAAAAAAGTCGTAGAAGATAAAGATTATAAAGTTACGGAAATAGAATAATCAACTTGTTGTCGTGCCCCTGTTTTGAATAAAAATTTTCAAGACAGGGGCCTTATCATGTCGCTGTTTTGACGAAGATTTTATGAGAAATCCGAGAAATTCGAAAAAAGAGCCCTGCACTTTAATGGAAAATATTGACATTTATCTATTAAGAACTTATAATATTTTCAGCTGAATTTTTTAGCTGACTTTTAGCTGACTTTTATAAAAAAATCCTTGACCTGAGGCTTAATATAAGGTATCATATAATAAAGAACAAATGTTCTGCTTGGAAGGAGAAATTATGGCTGAAATTAAAAGCGAAAAAGATAAAGCGCTGGAAGAGGCGATGTCTAAAATACAAAAACAATTTGGCAAAGGCGCCATAATGAAACTGGGAGAAAAAGGGGCTCAGATGAATGTGGAAGCCATTTCTACCGGTTCCATAAGCCTCGACATGGCTACCGGAATAGGAGGCGTGCCTAGAGGCAGAATCGTAGAGATTTACGGACCTGAGTCTTCAGGTAAAACCACGCTTACGTTACATATAGTGGCTGAAGCCCAGAAGACGGGCGGAAGGGCAGCTTTCATAGATGCAGAACATGCCCTTGACCCTATTTATGCGAAGAATCTAGGCGTCGACGTGGAAAATTTATTGGTTTCCCAGCCGGATACCGGTGAACAGGCTTTGGAGATCTGCGATATGCTGGTTAGGAGCGGAGCTTTAGACGTTATAGTAATAGACTCCGTGGCTGCCCTCGTACCTAAAGCTGAAATACAAGGGGATATGGGTGACGCTCATGTAGGACTTCAAGCCAGACTAATGTCTCAAGCCTTGAGAAAAATAACAGGAAGTATAAATAAGTCCAACACCTGTGTAATATTCATCAACCAGCTGAGAGAAAAGGTAGGCGTCGTTTACGGCAGCCCTGAGGTGACTACAGGTGGAAGAGCGCTTAAATTCTATTCTTCCATGAGACTTGACGTAAGAAAGACCGAAACGATAAAGGTCGGCGATAACATAACCGGCAACAGAACAAAGGTTAAGGTAGTTAAAAACAAAGTGGCACCGCCATTTAAACAGGCTGAATTTGATATTATGTACGGTGAAGGTATATCAAAGGAAGGCGACGTGCTGGATTCTGCTGTAGAGGCCAAGCTGATTGACAAAGCCGGTTCCTGGTACAGTTACAAAGGTGAAAGAATAGGCCAAGGCCGTGAAAATATCAAGACTTATCTCAAAGACCATCCTGAAATTGTGGATGAACTTGAGGGAAAACTTCTGGATTTGATCAAGAATGAGGAAGCTCCTCAGAAAGAACCGGATGTGTCGGAAGAAGAATTTTCCGAGATCATGGATATGCTCATCGATGAGGACGGCGTAGTGATCGAATAGTTTTAAGTTGTAAGTTTGAATAAATTTAACAGGAGCTGGGGCTCGGGCTGCCTGCACAGTTTAGTTATTGTGCAGGCAGCTCTGTTAGATTACAGGGCATATATGTATCGCAGGACACTTACTGATATAAAAACATTTTTTTTGAAATTTTTACATCGACAGGCTCTAAATATGTAAAAATAATGACATAATTTTAAATATACAAAAATTTTGTCATCACCTCTCAGGCCACACCGAACCGGTCGGCAGCATTTTTTAGCTTTCGTAAAAATTCATGGTTATTCTGTCGAAAATTGTTGACAGTGTACTATTACATATAGTACACTGTCATTGGATAAACAATTTGACACAAAAGGGGGATATTCATGAGAACGAGAAGAAAAAACAGGGGGATAGTCATTTTACTATTATTTGTTACAATCTTTTCTACTGCTGCAGCATCGTTTTATGGCATAAGATACTACAAAGCGGAACCGAAAAAAGACAGCAATATGGTTGATATGCTTACGACTGAAATGGAGAATGGGAAAATCGATTCAGATGAATATAAAAACATGGTGCATTTTTTCGCCGGATTAGATAAGGAGAAGGCAT
>UQEW01000069.1 GCA_900540145.1 uncultured Eubacteriales bacterium | reverse complement strand
CCTCTTGTCTCGTGGGCTCGGAGATGTGTATAAGAGACAGGTTCAAAAGCGAACATGACTAAATCCACCGCTTCCTGCAAACTCATGATAAAGCGAGTCATTTTGGGCTCTGTTACAGTGAGCATCTGACCTTTTTTAATCTGCTCTATAAATAAAGGAATTACACTGCCTCTTGAACACATCACATTGCCATATCTTGTACAGCAAATTTCAGTTTTATTGCTATCAACAGTCCTGCTTTTAGCAACAACAACTTTTTCCATCATTGCCTTTGATGTTCCCATAGCATTAACCGGATATGCTGCTTTATCTGTTGACAGACAAATTACTTTCTTCACCCCCGCTTCTATTGCTGCTGTAAGGACATTGTCTGTTCCGATAATATTTGTTTTAACTGCTTCCATAGGGAAAAATTCACACGAGGGCACTTGTTTTAGTGCAGCCGCATGAAAGATATAGTCAACTCCATGTATAGCAGATTTTATACTAGTTAAATCTCTTACATCTCCAATAAAAAATTTAATTTTCTGTGCATGCTCAGGATACTTGATTTGAAATTCATGTCGCATGTCATCTTGTTTTTTTTCATCACGCGAAAAAATTCTTATCTCTCGTAAATCACTTTGCAAAAAACCATTCAAAACTGCATTCCCAAATGATCCTGTTCCGCCAGTAATCATCAAAGTTTTATCTTTAAACATTAGCTTACCTCTTACTCTATTTCAATACTCGTTTAGCAATTTTATAATAGTCCAACTTTTCTCTTGCTATTTCATAACTGGCTTCCCTTAATTTTTCTAAGTTAATTTTCCCTTCCCCAATATTATTAAATACTGCTTCCATGTCGTTCTGATCAGAAATATATAGTGCATGTGTTTTAAAAATATACTTGTGATTCTCATAAGGGTACAACATCATACAATTTCTCATACACGCCGCAGTCTGCATAGTAGCAGACTGCGTCCCCGGTTGAACATAAACATCACTTGCTGCAAGAATCTCATTTAGCTCTTTGCCATTTCGCCACCCTAAAAATTGTATACGGTCATCTTGCTCAATATACTTTAAAATAAAGTCCGAATTATCAATAATATTGCCTATCAAAAGAAGCTTGAATTTTTTATATTTAGTAGAGCAAAACGTCTCAACAAGTTCTTTCGTTTTCTTCTCCTTTGTCATTTTACCTGAATGGCAAAAGACAATATCATCATCCTTCAAATTAAATTCTTGTCTATATTTTATTCTTTTTCGTGAGTAAACCGTATCGTTATCAATTATGCCACCTAAAGGCAAAAATTCCAATAAAGAATATGGGATATTATACATATCATGCATAAAGTCTATTGATGATTTACTGACACAAAAAATCTTATCTATTCTTTTATAATTTTTTTTAATTATCCTTCCATAATAAAGCTTATGCAACATATATTTGGAAATCCAAGAACTTGCACTATTAAATTCATCTTCATGACTGTCAGCATAAACTTTAATGTTAGGATTATTTTTCTTATATTCTATTACTACATCTAAGTCTTTAAACTGTATGCCATGGCACATAATAACGTCAGGGCGAAAATTTAGTATTTCCTGCATCAGCCCTACATATTTACGTCTCTTGCGAGTTACGATATTCAATAAGGCGTTTTTATAAGGTAAACGTACCACCTCAATACCATCTTCATTAACATATTCCCCTGGTTCCATATATCCTAATATATTATTATCAATAAAGGTTTCTGTTGAAGCGATAATTTTTACACTATGCCCTAATTCTTTGTGTATCCTCGGAAGAATATTTTCTTGATAATTATAATTATCAATATAAAAACAGGCTAACATAATATGCAGAACTTTCATTTATTCGTCCTCTTTTCAAGTTCTTTCACAAAGGCATCAATATTATTAATAAAAGGGGCTATTTTCTCAATTTCTTGATCATCCCATTCCCACCAATTAGAACTTTCTAATACTCGTATGATATCTTCATTGAACCTCTTTCTAATACATTGTGCTGGATTCCCGGCCCAGATTTCATAATTGTCAATATTTTTTGTTACAACTGAGTTCATCCCTACAACAGCGCCATTACCAATTTGCACACCCGCTTTGATATATGCGCCATCGCCTATCCAAACATCATGTCCAATAGTTGTTATTTTGCTTGGATTGTGATTGTGCATAGCGAATTTCTTTTTTATTACGTTTCTATATCCGCAAAATATCGGAGAACTACTCCCCCACTCAATAGGATGGCTTGCTCCTCCTATTTTCAAATCTGCACCAAACGAGCAGAAGTTTCCTATATTCGTATTAATAATAGTACAATCATAGCCAATGTATGAGTATTTGCCAATTGTCGAATTCACAAATGCTGTTCCAGCGCATATTTTAGCATTTTTATCTACAGTGGAATTCTTAATGGCTCTCAAATGCATTTTTTTAATCGCTTTAGCAAAAATATATTCAATTAAATTTCTTTCGTCAGACATGATGCGTTACCCTTCTTTTTTAAGTTTATCACACAGAAATTTATATACAACCTTTGATGAATAATTATCCTCTAAGAAGTCTCTGCCTTTTTTCCCAATGAGTTTGCTGTCAGTAGCAATTATTTTTTTTACTTTTTCAACAAATGAGTCAGCTTCATTGCTATAGCATTTATATCCGAATCCATTTTTTTCAATTATCTCACCTACATCAGTGTTCTTATCGGTCGCTGCAATAACAGGTAATCCGGCTTCTAAATACGTTAGCAACCTTGATGGGAAATTGGGGATAGTAAATCTATAGTCCAAAAATATCAATCCTGCGTCACAGCACTGAACAAGTTTTTTATATTCATTCTTGGGAATCCATTTATGTAACCCGACATTGTTCAGTTTATGATCCGAAATCGCGCAATTGATTTTTTCATATTCTGTTCCATCTCCTACAATTAGGAAGTATGCTGATTCTATGCATTTGCTTTTTTTAAAGCACTCAATCATGAAATCTATTCCTTGAGGTTTCCCCAAGTTCCCACCATATAGGCAAATAAACTTGTCCTTCGGAATATTATATTTACAAAGAAGCTCTTTCTTATCTGATTCACTCAGATAATCGCTTTCTTTTACTTCAACACAATTGGGCACTATGTTTACCTTATTTACATCAATATTTCTATTGTGTTCTAATAAATACTTGACATTCGCCTGGGACATACATCCTATGAAATCAGAATCACGATATAGCCTTTTTTCTTTTTTTCTAAAAAAATGATAAATTATTCCTTTAGCTCCTTTTTTTTGCAGAATACCTATGTCGACGGCATTTTGAGGAAAAATATCCTTTAAAAGCAAATAAGTTATTGAACTATCTCTCTTTTTTACATAATTAATCGCTTTCTGAAGAGTAATAGGAGGCGTGCTATATAATATTAAATCAAATTTGATGCCTTTAAAATATTTCTTGATTCCTCTTTTGTAAATTTTTTCTATTGTTAACGTTGAGATCCCTTTTTCAATTATGTTTGTTTTAAACAAATTACCTGTTTTAAGTCTAAGAATTGTAGAATTATTCTCCTGTATTATATGCGTTCTAATATGGTTTTTTTTCTCAACTGGTGAAATAATATATACATGATGCTTATCTTTAATAAACTCGCGTAATAAGTCTGTATATATATTACTTTCTTCTATAGAATTACACTCTACTAATGTTAAGAACAAAACATTCATTTTTTATCTCCCACAATGGCGCCTAAAATTTATTGTATATTCCATCGGCGTTTCTGAACCATATACTTTTCATGCCGAGTTGTTCTGGAGCCTGAAAATCTTTCAACCTATTATCTCCTATATAACACATCTCTTCATATTCCATCCCGAATTTATTCCTCATTATTTGGAACGCTTTCATATTTGGTTTTCTATATTCTATCCCTCCCAAATCATCAGTAATAATTATTTCATCAAACAATGTCTCAATTCCTAGCTCTTTAATTTTGGCTCGTTGACCTTCTACCCTTCCGTCAGTAATAAGGCCAAGTTTGTATTGATCTTTAAAGCGTTTTAGCATTCCCATAACACCCTTATAGAGGCAAATGCTTGGAATATGGTTTCTATATATAGAAAGGCAACTTTCTTTCAATTCTTTGGTATAAATATTTTCTTGTTCTAATAATGCATCAATCGCAGGAAGCCCCTGCTGGAAAAAAAACCAAAGCTTTGATTCAGCATCCGTCACTTCTGGTAAGCGCTGAGCAACAGCCTTATATCCACTGCGTATATATTCTTTTTCGCTATATAAAGTATCATCCAAATCAAAGATGACGCCTTTTAATCCCTCTATATGTTGTTCAGCATCAAGTATATCAGTAATTTCTATCATTTATCAATTACCCTCTGAAACGCAAACACTTTGATCAAATCTGCTATACACAGCTCCGTCTAGAGCTGCTTTCTCAATATACGTCAGTTTTTCTCCTTGCAGCAAACGAAGTAACGCCTTGGCGCTATCAGCTCCCGCTTTTATACTTAATGGAGCTCCTCCACCAAAACGCGGATTAATTTCAATGTAATAATCTTCGCCTGTTTTATCATCTCGAATCAATTGAACAGTGATTTGGCCACAAGGTTTAAAATCTTCAACAAGAATTTGAATTTCTTCTATTATCTTGTCGTCTTGACATATTCTGGTTTTCAACACTTCTCCTGCTCTAACAGCCATTCTCTCCCGTGGGGTAATATAAATGGGATATCCACTATAGTCGCAAAAGATGTCAACTGTATATTCAGTTCCGAATATAAATGGTTGAATAATATAATTGCCTATTTTTTTTGCATATAACTTCAAATCCTCGCCGTTATTTGCTTTGTACGTGTCTATGCTTGAACTGCCGTTTTTAGGCTTAATAAATGCAGGGAATCCATAATTGTATTCTTCAATATCATCTACTGCTTTAGGAGATTTTAAGCCAAGTGAGCAGAAATAATCTGCTGTACGCTTTTTGTCACGGCATATTTTTATTTTGTCTAAATCGCTAATCAATACTATTGTGCCTAAAGTAGAAAAAATGTTTTTATACTTAGCTAAAATAATAAGCTCAGTATCAATAGTTGGAATCAGGCAATCTACACTTTCTTTTTTACAAATATCTATCAGCTGCTCTATATAATTCGGGTTTGTTATGCTCGGCACTATTTTTTTCTCATCACAGAAAAATAATGCAGGTGCAGATTTACTCATATCCGCTCCAATAACATCCAAATCAATACTTAATTCCTTTGCTGCGTTTTTGAATGATTGAACCAATTCCACACGTCTGCCAACACTAGTAAACAATATCTTCATTAAACTAATCTCCTTTTTATGCAATCACTTTGAATCAGGTGTGCCCATAAACTCTTCCATCGTAACACTAGAACCTGAGCTAATTCCTTCGTGCTTAAAAACTGTTTTTATAGTTTGTAGGATGATTTTTAAATCACTGAAAAAGGTAATGTGATCAACATAATATACATCCTTATCAAATTTATCTTCCCAAGAAATTGCATTACGCCCACTGACTTGTGCATATCCCGTAAATCCAGGTCGCACTTCATGTCTCCTAGCCTGATGAGAATTAAATCTAGTTAAGTATTGCGGTAGCAGCGGTCTCGGCCCCACTATGCTCATATCGCCCTTAAAAATATTCCAAAGCTCCGGCAGCTCGTCTAGGCTTGTGCTTCTCAGCTTCTTGCCAAATGGCGGGAGCCTGTCTTCATCCGGCAGCAGCTCGCCGTTCTCATCCCGTTCGTCCGTCATAGAGCGAAACTTATACATTTTAAAGATTTTTTCGTTAAGCCCCGGACGCTCCTGTTTGAATATCACAGGGCTGCCCAGCTTTACTCGGACCAGCAATGCCACAATTGCGATTACAGGACTTAACACTATTAGAGCCAGACCGGATAGCACGATGTCAAGCAATCGTTTTATATATTTTTCGTAAAACCCTCGTTTGCGTTTTTCCGTCAATGTAATCTCCTCTAAGGCAGTTGCGGTTATTCAAAGCACCTCTTCACTATCTCTATAATAACATCCTGCTGTTCTTTCGTCATCTTATTATCACTAGGCAGGCACAGGCCTCGATTGAAAATGTCCATTCCCACATCAAGCGGCTGTCCGTCGCCGCCTATCATGCCCCCGGCAATATAGGCATTGGTTTTCGCTCTACCGCTACCTTCACGTGTGATAAAATCATTATTCCTGAAAATCGGTTGGGCGTGCATCGGCTTCCAGATCGGTCTGCCCTCAGCATTATAAGATGCCAGCGTATTTAAGATCTCTGTCGGACATGATTTCCCCTTTTCAGAAATATAAAGCGCTTCAAGATCGCTGCGCACATGACGGCACATGCCCTCCGGCTTAATCAATAGGCAGGAAAGCCAGAAATTAGGCTCTGACAGCTTTTGATCATAAGGGTTCATTTCTACCGGCAGATCTTTGAAGCCTTCTTTATATCGCTCATAAATGGCCTTTTTCTGAGCAATATGCTCTTTAAGATGCTGCATCTGTCCTCTTACTACGCCGGCAATAACATTGCTCATACGGTAATTATATCCTACTTCTTCGTGCTGATACCACTGGGCGTTTTCACGTGACTGAGTCGACCATTTGCGGACTTTTTCAGCGGATTCTTTATCATCAGTCAGCAACATTCCGCCTGAAGAGCCTGTTATGATTTTGTTTCCGTTAAACGAAATAGCATTGTATGCGCCGAATGTGCCAGCCTGCTGACCGTGATACGTTGCGCCCTGTGCTTCAGCCGCATCTTCGATTAAAACTGCTCCGTGCTCAGCACATATTTCGCGTATTTCATTCAGCTTAGCCGGTGTTCCGTATAAGTGCGCAAGCACGACTACTTTAACATCAGGATGGCTTAAAAAGGCTTTTTCCAGCGCTCGCGGATCCATATTCCAAGTTTCGTATTCAGTATCAATAAACACTGGCACGCCTTTTTCGTAAACAACCGGGTTGACAGTTGCGTTAAACGTCATATCTGTACAGAAAACTTTTTCTCCCGGCTGTACACCAGCCAGCTTTACAGCCATGTGGAGTGCTGATGTACCGGATGAAAGGCCCACGGCGTACTTGCATCCGACCTGCTCGCACACCAGCCGTTCTGCCTCATTTATATTTTCTCCCACAGTGGACATCCAGTTGGAATCGAAGGCCTCTTTCATGTATTTCAGTTCTTCACCATGCATTGTCGGTGAAGAAAGATAGATCTTTTTTGCAAAAGGTTTCAGCTCTACCGCGTTCATCATTTTATTTCTCCAGCTTCTAAAACATTATCCGTAATCACATACGTCTGGCAGATGTCCTCGATCTGCTCCTTGATCGTGTGGCCGTTTTCCTGGCTGGCGGCGATCAGCGCCTCCAGCTTGGCGAGGAAGCTTTCCTCGTCGAACCTGATCGGCTTGCCCACGAAGATCATGTTGTTGTCGGTCCTGGCCAGCCCCTCCTCATCCATGAGGATCTCCTCGTAGAGCTTCTCGCCCGGACGCAGGCCCGTGATCTCGATCTTGATGTCCTCGTTCGGCCTGAGGCCGTTGAGGCGGATCAGATTTTCCGCCAGCTCGTAGATCTTGACGGGCTTACCCATGTCGAGCACGAAGATCTCGCCGCCCTTGGCGTAAAGCCCCGCCTGCAGCACCAGCGACACAGCCTCGGGAATGGTCATGAAGAAGCGTGTGATCTCCTTGTGCGTGACCGTCACCGGTCCCCCTTCGGCGATCTGTTTGAGGAAGAGCGGTATCACCGAACCGTTGCTGCCCAGCACGTTGCCGAAGCGCACCGCCACATAGCGCGTGTTTGGCGATTTCTTGGCGTAGACCTGGATCAGCATCTCGCAGATGCGCTTGGTAGCGCCCATGACGTTAGTCGGGCGCACGGCTTTGTCCGTCGAGATGAGGATAAAGCGCTCCGCCCTGTACTTGTCCGCCAGCTTAACAGCATTAAGCGTGCCCAGACAATTGTTTTTCACCGCTTCGTTAGGCGATTTTTCCATCAGCGGCACGTGCTTGTGCGCCGCCGCGTGGTAGACGACGTCCGGCCGGTACTTGTGGAAAACGAATTCCAGACGGTCGTAGTCGCGCACGGAGCCGATCAGCACCGAGAGGTTGAGATACGGAAAATGCCGTTCCAGCTCCATCTGTATATCGTAAGCGTTGTTTTCGTAAATATCAAAGATGACCAGCTTCTTCGGGCCGTAGCCGGCGATCTGCCGGCAGAGCTCCTGTCCGATTGAGCCGCCTCCGCCCGTGACCAGCACAGTCTTATTATTGAGAAACTCACCGATTCCGTCTTGATCCACTTTAACCGGTTCTCTGCCAAGCAAATCCTCATATCTTACAGGTCTGACCTCCTTTGCCAAAGACGAGGTTAAGCTTTTAGAAACTGCTGGAAGTATTTTTACCATCTTGCCGGTCTCTTGACACTTCTTAATTATTTCTTTGGTAGCATCGACACCGGCAGAAGGTATTGCGATTATTATTTCGTCTATTTTATATTTGTCTACATTGGTCTCTATATCATCTCTGCCTCCCACTATAGGAACATCAAGGAGGTATTTATTTTTTTTATTTTTATTATCATCTATGGCGCATACTATTTCCGTACCTGACTTGGCAGCTCTGAATTCTTTAATCAAAATAGCTGCCGCTGAGCCTGCTCCTATGACCATTACCCTATTGGTGATCTTACGATTATTGTGAGGACTTCCTACTGATTTGAGCACTGCCTTTGCAAAACGTGTACATACAAAAAGCACTGTCATAATACCAAAGCTCAGCGGGAAGTAGCTTCGCGGCATGGAAATCTGCATGAACATGTGATAGCACACAAAAAATGCCTCAATTACAATCGATGCTTTAATTATAGAAAAAAGCTCGCCGGATGAAGCATAAGTCCATACTCTGTTGTATAACCTGAAAACAGCCATAACACATATAGTTATGGCAAAATATACGGGCATGCTTTTCATAACGCCCATCATATACCCTTCCGGTATCGACGAAATATCAAACCTCAGCACTAAGGCACAAAGCGTACTGAATGCTACGCAGCATATGTCAAGTACTGCCAGCAGAAAAATCCGGAATTTCTTCCCACTAAAAAAGTCCATTATATTTCCTCAGTTTTTGCACCCCCCCCCGCAGGATTTTTAATCGGAGGGAAAATATTGCATATTTTTACAATTCTATTGTAATATATCTATCTACAAAATTCAACTGTTTATGACAAAAAACTAGTAGCATATTCTTCCGTATTTATTCACCTTTTAAAGCTTCTTTTCTCTTGTTTTCTTATTATTCTCTTTTTTGCATAAAATATAAGGCAAAATCAATGCTGCAACTTGCCCTGCAACGTCTTTTCTTATTTTTTATTCCTGTTCCTTACGAACCACATTGTCTGCATACAATCTGCTTATCTCCCTTAAATCCCTAAGCTGCTTTCTGGTGCATCCATGTAATATTGACATAATATCATCGCATGTTCTTTTAGCTTCCTCATCCTTGTCAGCATCATATACATTTCCTGTAAGAATATAATCTGCAGTCACACCCAGTGCTTGCTTCATTAAAAACAATGTTTTAATAGACATCCCTTTATTACCATATTCCACATCAGCAATAAACTGGGATGAAACATCTACCATCTCAGCAAGTACTTCCCTGGTAAGGCCTTTGGAATCCCTTATTGTTCTTATTCTTCTGCCTATTTCTTTCTGGTTTAGTTCTTTTAAATTCTTATTCATTTTTTCCTCCTTTGTCCTACGAAAACGCTAAGACATAAT
>UQEW01000068.1 GCA_900540145.1 uncultured Eubacteriales bacterium | reverse complement strand
GATACTTTTTGTTAAAAGAGTGGAGGATTTTTGGCACATTTTTTGCAATATATATTGTATCAACAGTTTTGAGGTGAAAGGAGGCATGCCATTTTTAAAAATGTTGATATCAAACCGCAACTTAATTATGCAAGCGTGCTAAAAGTTTAAATTTATCGAATATGGCCTTATAAAGCTTATAATTATTATTTTATTCTGACTGATTTTTAGGGTGACATCTTGGGATATAAATGAAGTAAGGCAATAATATTCTGATACGCCGGCTGACACACTTAAGCTGCTGTTTGGTAAAGGCTGGGATTTATCTCAACCTGCAATGCTAAAGCGGAAATGACTTTGGTATTGCAAACTCTCTGTATTTGAAGGACTTGCAGCAAACTTCGTATAAATACAGAGCCATGCTGAAACTGATGTTTCAGCGAACATACAAATACTTAGTTAGAAAGTAAATAAGTAGTTGGATTAATTTTAAAAGTATTAGTAACTAGGAGAAAAAATTATGGAAACTATTGGTATTTTAAGTTTATTACCACCACTTCTAGCGATTATCTTGGCAATGGCTACTAAACAGGTTCTCGTTTCTCTGTTTGTGGCTGTATGGGTAGGAGCTACACTGGTGAACAATTATAATCCTATCACAGGATTATACTCCGCATTCGCGGACTATACGTTCAACGCTTTAGGAAATCCTGATAACGCTGCAGTTATTATAATGGTAGTGTTCTGCGGATCTTTCTCATATCTGCTTGAGACAGGCGGCGGAGCAAGAGTATTTGCCGACACACTGGCAAGAAAGATAAAAGGACCAAAGGGAGCTCAGGTTATGGCGGCTCTGGGCGGAACGATTATATTCTTCTCAGACTCCACTAACCCTGTACTCATCGGACCTGTATTCAAGCCGCTGACTGACAAGATGAAGGTTTCAAGAGAAAAGCTGGCTTACATAGTTGACGCTACGTCAGCAACTATGCCTTCCATGTTCTTCTTTACTTCATGGGGCGCATACATTCTGTCCATCATGAATCAGCAGTTTGAATCTATTGGTATGGATGTAAACGGAATCGTTATGTTCAACAGATCCATTCCGTTCATGTTCTACACCGTAGGCGCTGTAATCCTGGTATACTTCATCGCTGTTACAGGATTTGACTTTGGCCCTATGGAAAAAGCTGAAAAGAGAGCGTCTGAAACTGGCAAGGTTATCGCTGACGAAGACGCTACAGAAGCTCTGACAAGAGAAGTTGTTATTCCTGAGGGAGCAACTCCTAAGCTGTCTTCCATGGTAGTGCCTCTAATCGTTCTGGTAGTATTCATCTTCGGCGGACTGCTCTGGACAGGCGGCTTCCCTGAAAGAGGACTGGCTGATGCTATGGCCAACGCCGCTTCCATGAAAGCTCTTGTAACTGCGTTTGCTATCGCTACAGTAGTTGCTGCTATCTACACCATCAAGGATAAGGTTTACACTATAAAAGAAGCTATCGCTGCTACAACTCACGGATTTGCCAACATGATGGAATGCTGCTGCATCCTGGTACTGGCATGGTCCATCGGCGACGTTTGCGACGCTGTAGGTACTACAGCTTATATGGTTAACCTGACTCAGGACTTCCTGACTCCTACCATGCTGTATGTTGTAATGTTCATAGTATGTTCATTTACAGCATTCTGTACAGGTACTTCATGGGGAACCTTCGCTATTTACCTGCCGATTTCAATTCCTTTGGCTTACGCTATAGGAGCTCCTATTGAGCCTGCTATCGGTCTTGTAATCGCTGGCGGTATCTTCGGAGACCACTGCTCACCTATATCCGATACGACTGTACTGTCTTCAATGGGTTCAAGCTGCAACCATCTGGCTCATGTAAGAACTCAGCTGCCTTATGCTGTATGCGTAGCAGGAGCTTCTGCTATCGCCTTCATAGAGGTTGGTCTGCTGTCTGATACTGTTGGACTTATTCCTTCAGGATTAATCGGAATGGTTATTACCATCTTAGGTTCATGGCTGTTTGCTTTTGTTGCTCACAAGGCATACATGAAGAAGCATTACGGTACTGTAAAGGGCTAAAAAACATAATTTAATAAACGCGTGGTTCGGAAGCCGCATTGCGGCTTCCGAACTTGCATAAGACTGGCTTTGAAGATATCGGCCGTTATAAATGACCGTATCTCATATATAATTTAAATGCTAGGAGGAATTTTAACTATGGAAAGAGAATTCGAAATCGTCAACGATTATGGTCCTGAAGTAAAAGAAATAAGACTTCGCTACAAGACCAACAATGAAGGAACTCATTATGCTGAAGGCATGTATTCCGGACCTCAAATTGTTGCTTTCGCCGTAGACGCTCTTACTGATTTCACTGTGAGAAGAGACAATGGCGATGGATCTCTGCTTGTTAATTTGAATTGTAATTTCCGTGCAAGCTTATTTGCCGGAGATACTATTGAAGTTATCCTTTGGCTTGAAAGCGAAGGCAATCGTTCAAGAACTTATGGCTACAGAATTTACAAGGTAATAGCTAATCATTCAAAAGAAGACTGGTTCGAAGTTCTCAATCCGCCTGTACTTGTATGCGATGGTACAGGAACTTGCGTAGTTAAAAAACCAAGATCAGAACAGGAAAAGAAATTCTAACCCGGACAAAAGCGTGTGGCAATTGTCACACGCTTTTGATTATAAAATTTAAATGACATTCTTTTAACAGATGAAAGGAATTGACTCATATGAAACCGTTAGAAGGCATAAAAGTGCTGGATTTTTCCCAGATTCATGGAGCGGCGTTTGCAACTATGCTCCTGGCTGATTTTGGCGCAGAAATTATTAAAGTGGAGAAAAAAGAGGGAGGAGATATACTTCGCTCCCTAGCTCCTAAAGTAGATGGCTACAGCGTATATCACGCTTACCTCAACAGAGGAAAAAAGAGCATAGCTGTAGATTTAAAAACAGAAGAAGGAAAAGATATAATAAAAGAACTGGTAAAACACGTAGACGTAGTGTGTGAGAATTTTAAATACGGTACTATGGAAAAACTGGGTCTTGGGTATGATGTTTTAAGCGATATAAATCCCAAATTAGTCTACGCGTCGCTTACCGGATATGGCAGAGAAGGAGAAAAGAAAGAAAGGGCATGCTTCGATAATACTGCACAAGCTTTCAGCAGTATGCTTGATATGACAGGATACGGAGGCGGAGCTCCTATAACCATGGGCGCTCAGCTTGGAAACCTGTATGGAGGCATGCATTTGGCCCTCGGAATAGTTTTAGCGGTAATTAATGTCCGCAAAGGAGGAGAAGGGCAGATTGTAGACGTCTCTGCATCTGATTCGCTGTTTTCCGCTTTGGAGGACGGCATGGTGGATATAGAATTCAACGGGCACCAACATATTAGAAACGGCAATATGTCACAGGCTATTGCACCTTATGATACTTACGCCACAAAAGACGGATTCGTATCCATAGGAGTTTCAACTGACGATCAGTGGGAAAAGTTTTGCCAGGTATTGGGACTTACCGACCTGCTGGACGACCCTCGTTACGCCACCAATTCGCTGAGAGGCGAACATTATTTGGACGGCGGACTTAGGGATAAGATTGAAGCGATAACTTTGAAAAAAACTAAATTTGAAATAGAAGAAATATTATCAGAGAAAAAAATACCTTGCGGCTCTGTATGCACTGCCAGGGAAGCTATGGACAGCCAGCAGCTTAAGCATAGGCAGATGGTTATTGCTGTTCCTGACCCCGTAGTAGGGCAGGTAAAGATGCCCGGTATAGTAGCAAAGCTCGGTACTACGCCCGGCAGCGTATCAAAAGCTGCGCCTTTATTGGGAGAAGATACCGACGCTGTTCTCTCAGATATGGCAGGATATGATGCTGATAAAATTGAAGAGTTGAAAAGGAGGGGCGCTATATGAAAAAACCTTTAGACGGAGTAACTGTATTAGATTTTACTCAAGCTTTCAGCGGACCTTACTGTACTCTCAATTTAGCGGATTACGGCGCCAGAGTAATCAAGGTAGAAAGACTCGAAGTAGGAGATCAAACAAGAGAGTGGGCACCTTTAAGAAAAGCCGGTCAGGAACATGCAGGTGAAAGCGGTTACTTTGCCTTGTATAACAGAAATAAAGAAGGCATAGCGGTTAACATGAGAGCTCCTGAAGGAGTAGAAATCATTAAAAAAATCGCAGCCAAAGCAGATATAGTTGTAAATAACTTTAAAGTCGGCACACTGGATAGATTGGGCCTCGGGTACGAGGAGCTGAAGAAAGTCAATCCGGACATAGTCTTCACTTCCGTAACAGGATACGGTCAGGACGGACCCATGTCCGGTCTTGCAGCTTATGACAACGTTATAGAAGCTACGTGCGGACTGATGGATCAATCAGGTATGCCGGATAAACAGCCGGTTCGCTCAGGTTGTTCCATAGGCGACAGCTACACCGGACTTATGGCTGCTTTCGGAACAGCGTGCGCATATTATCATAAGCTGATGACAGGAGAGGGACAGACTGTAGATGTGGCCATGGAGGATTCTCTGTTTGCGTCTATAGAGGACACAATACTGGAGTACTTCGGAAACGGAAGAATGCTGCAGCGTCAGGGCAACAGCAGAACTCACATGTATTCCCCATACGATGTTGTCCAATGCAAAGACGGATGGGTAGCATTTTCAGCCATAACCCAGAAGGGATTCGAAGAATTCTGCAAAGAAGCCGGAAGGGAAGATTTGCTTGCTGACCAACGATTCCAAGATAATCAGTCCAGATGCGATAACAACGAAGCTCTGATTGAGGAAATGAAGAAGGTATTTGCCGATATAGAAATGGACCAGGTGGAAAAGCGCTTCAGCGGCAAAAATTTTGCTGTGGCACCGGTTATTCATGCAGGGATGACCATTCAATCGAAGCACATGAATGACAGAAATATGGTGATTGAGATTGATGACCATAACGTAGGAAAGTTTCAAGCAGTAGGTCACCCGATAAAATTTAAGAAGACACCGGCCACAGTATATAAATCATCTCCTAAACTTGGAGAAGACACCAAGCCTGTTCTGAAAGAGCTGGGCTATACTGACCAAGAGATAAGTGAGCTTTCAGAAAAAGGTGTAATTCAAATGGCTTAGCCTTTTGCAAATAAAATAAAAGAGGTACATAAATAATGAACAACAGAGACTTTGATAAAGTGATAGACAGAAGGAATACCGAATCATACAAATGGTATGGAGACAACCATGGTCTTGATGACGGACAAGTAATTCCTATGTGGGTAGCTGATATGGACTTCAGATGCGCACAGCCTATCATAGACGCTGTGGTCAAAAGAGCCGAACATGGAATATATGGATATCCAACGAGAAGCAAGGACCATACTCAGTGCATAATTTCATGGCAGAAAAGACGCTTTGGATGTGAGCCAAAGGCTGAGTGGATAAGCTATGCTCCTCCGGGAGTCATATTCGCAGTATATATCATGCTGGAAAAACTGACAGAAAAGGGAGACAAGGTTCTTATGCTGATGCCTAATTACGACCCGCTTTTTGAAATGATACCTAAGAGCGGCAGAGTTCTGGTGGAATCTCAGCTAATCATAAGTCCGGAAGGAAAGGTCAGCATAGATTTTGAGGATTTAGAGGCTAAAATGAAGGAAGGCGGAATCAAGATTATGACCATTTCCAATCCTCATAATCCTTCAGGCAGAGTGTGGACAAGAGAAGAATTGAGCCGAATAGCCAAGCTGACTGAAAAATACGGCATATTTGTAATTTCAGATGAAATTCACGCAGACTTTGTGGCTAAGGAAAAAGGCCATGTGCCATATTATTCCGTAAGCGAGGCAGCTGCTAAAAATTCCATGTCATGTTATTCAGCTAACAAAGGCTTCAATCTTGGCGGATTCCAGACTTCTACTCTGGTCATAGCCGATGAAGAGAAAAAGGCGATGTTTGATAATGAAATGGGTATAGCGCAGACCAGATTGGATAATATCTTCGGAGCTATTGCTACAGAAGTGGCATATCAGGATCCGGAATGCGAAGCTTGGATAGATGACGCCATAGAGTATGTGGAAGGAAACAAACAGTACATGTATGAGTTCTTCAAAGAAGAACTTCCTCAGATCAAAGCAGTGCCTTCAGAGGGAACTTACCTCGTTTGGGTTGACTGCAGCGGTTTGGGATTTAAAACAGGAAAGGAATTGGAGGACTTTTTCTTAAATAAAGCTAAAGTTGAGCCTTGCATGGGATATGAGTTCGGAAAAGCCGGCGAACTGTTTGTCAGAATGAACCTGGCTTGTCCTAGAACCATACTTGAAAAAGCTCTCAATAGAATAAAAGAAGCTGTCTTGAGTTAAGGAGGGAATCGAAATGCTGAAACTTAAGAATTTATTAGTGCTGGGAGGATGCGGTCTTATAGGAGCAGAAGTAGTCAAAGATTTGGCTGCTACCAGCGAGTTTGAAAAGATAACCGTAGCTGACGGCAATTACGACAAAGCGGTTGAACTTGTTAAGTCTCTTGATGACTCCAGATTCAGCGCAAGAAAAGTAGAGATAAAAAACAAGGATGAAGTCGTATCCCTGATGAAAGAGGGCTTTGATTTGGTCTGCAACTGCTTGCCTTTCGAATTCGATACTTATATAACTCAATGCTGTGTAGATGCCGGTGTGACAGGTACTGACCTGGGAGCCACCAAAGATCAGCTGGCCATGAACAGCATGCTCGAAGAAAAAGGCTTGTTGTTTGTAGTCTGCGATGGCATCTCTCCGGGAACATCCAATATGATAGCAGCTTACGCCAACGAAAAGCTGGACAGACTGGATGAAGTACATATAGCCTTTGCTTCATTTAGAGCTATTCAGACAGCACCTGGACTGGTGAGAACCACTTTGTGGGAGCTGGACCCTAATGAGGGCGGCAGAAGTTATTATGCAAACGGCAAGCAGCATTACGTCGGTCCGTTTTCAGGCGAAAAAATCGTAAATTTCCCTGAGCCTTTCGGGCCTCAGCCTGCATATTACGTTCCTCACAATGAGGTTTACACTATTCCTATGACTATGCCTACCGTTAAGACGTGCACCATAAGAGGAGCATGGACTCCTCGCCAGCACAGGATGCTGAAATTCCTCAACGATTATGGATTTTTCACAACCCCTCCTGTCAAGGTGGGCGATACAGAAATAGCGCCTATAGACTTTATAGAAAAGTTTATATTTGCCAACGACGACTTCAAGAAGGAAGAATTGTGGGGATTCTCTTTGACGGTAGATTGCAAAGGCATACTTGACGGAAAAGAAGTAGAGCTGCAATTTTATACCAAGACACCTGGCCAGGATGAATGGGGCGAAATAGCCAGCTATGCCAGAAGCACCGCCTGCTCCATGTCGGTAGGCGTACAGCTCCTTGCCAAGGGAATAGATCAGGTAGGCATACGTACGCCGGATCAGGTATACGACCCTGAGGAATACATGGGAGAGTTAAAAAAGAGAGGCGTTGTGTTGCATGAGCGCAACGGAATGTTTGGTTTACCAGAATAGTTTTATTGCATATTTATTTTAAGGAGGACAACAATAATGGATTTTCAACTGTCAGAAAAGAGGTTAGCTATTCAGCATGCTGTAAGAGAGTTCGCAGAAAAAGAACTTTTGCCGGGAGTAATCGAAAGGGATGAAAAAAGCGAATATCCTCTGGAATTATATAAGAAACTGGGTAAGATGGGATATGTGGGACTGCCTTACGAAGAGAAATACGGCGGTTCCGGCGGAGATTATCTGGATTATGCCATAGCCGTAGAAGAAATTTCAAAGGTAGATGCTTCCTTAGGAATCTCTTATTCCGTAGCTATGTCTCTTTATGGCGGCAGCATATACAACGGAGCTACTGAAGAGCAGAGAATGGAATTCCTTCCTGACGTATTCTCCGGTCAAGCTCTCGGCGGCTTCGGACTCACTGAGCCTAATGCAGGTTCAGATGCCGGCGGCTGCGTTACCACAGCTGAAAAGAAGGACGGAAGATATGTGCTCAACGGTCTGAAGTGTTTCAACACCAACGGACCTTTGGCAGAACACTTCGCAGTGTACGCTCTCACTAACCCTGAACTTGGACAGAAAGGCCTTTCCCTGTTCCATGTAAAGAAGGGAACTCCGGGCTTCACCATCGGCAAGATAGAGAACAAGATGGGCATAAGAGCGGCCCAGGTATCAGAACTGGTATTTGAGAACTGTGAAATCCCTGAAAGCGCTTTGATAGGAGAAGAATGCACAGGATTTAAACAGGCAATGAAAGCTCTCGACGGAGGCCGTATCGGCGTAGCTGCTCAAGGTCTGGGTATCGCTGAAGGAGCTTTTGAGATAGCAAGAAAATACCTGATGACAAGAGAACAGTTCGGTAAACCTTTATATAGAAATCAGCACCTGGCATTTAAGATGGCTGAACTGGAGTGTGAAATTGAGCAGGCTAAATACATGGTATACAAGGCAGCTCTTGACAAATCTGAAGGACGTCCTTACACGATCCCTGCAGCTAAAGCAAAACTGGTATGCACCAACGCTGCTATGCATGTTACTACTGAAGCTGTTCAAATGCTTGGCGGCAACGGATATATGAGAGAGTATCATGTTGAAAGAATGATGAGAGACGCCAAGATAACTCAGATTTATGAAGGTACCAACGAAATTCAGAGACTGGTTATAAGCGGAGCGCTGTTTAAATAGGAATTCATACGATTTCCAATAGTAGACAGATGTGATGCCGGCTTTTTGAGGAGAGATTATATTTTCGTCCTCAAAAAGCCGGAGCCGTAGAAGATTATATGAATATCATTGTATTGACGAGACAAGTAAAGGCAGCAGATGAAGTAAAATGCGATTTTACAGGGATAGAGGCTGCTGTAAGATTTAAGGAACAAGTAAAGGCCAAAACGCCTGCAGCGGAATGTCAAATTTCCGTTCTGGTACTGGGCTATAAGGAAAGCGCAGTAAAGCAGGTAAAAGATGCTGTGGCTATGGGGTGCGACTGCGGCTGGGCGGTAGAAGATGAAAATCTTTTCCAACTGGACGCATGGTCATGCGCTATGGCATTTGCCGAAGCTTTGAAGGATTGGAGCGAAAGTCCCCAAAACAAGGATAGCAGCTCATCCGGCTTCGACCTGATTATATCAGGAGGATTTCCGCTGGATGCAGATACCGTCCCGATAGGACTTTTAACTGCATCTTTATTGAAGATCCCTTTTGTATCCAATGTAGAAAACATTGTTTTAGATACAGAGGATTCTTTTCAGGTTGTAAGAAAAGGCGACGGTATACTGCAGAAGCTGCGTGTAAAAAAGCCGTGCCTTATGAGTGTGTTGCCTCATCCTGAAGCCCCAATTTACAAGACTATAGCAGGAATAAATAAAGCATATTCTCAGGAAGTTGAAAAAACAGCTGTTAATATAACAAAAGATAACAACAAAATTGAAATCCTATCCGGTATCGGTACAAATCCAAGAAAACGGGGAACTGTTTTAACTGCTGTTTCTACTGATGAGGTGGTTAATGCCATGATTTCGAAGATGGCGGAATCACATCTTCTGTAACTTATAGTTTAGGGATTATAAATATGACTGAATGCTCTATCAACAATGGAATATTGGTATTTATTGAAAAGAAAAACGATGCTTTTTCCAACATATCTAATGAAGTTATAGCAGGTGCCAACAAATTATCTGAAATTGCAGGATGTCATGTCGACTATATTGTGATTGAAGATAATATCAGAAATTATGATCCGGCTTCTTTTATTTTTGAAATTACAGAAGCAGTAAAGGTCGTTAGACCTTCTTTGATATTAATGGGTTCTACACCGCTAAATACTGATATAGCAGCTGTTTTGGCGGCGGAACTTGAAGCAGGCATATTGTGCGACTGTATAGATGTGACTTTTTCTGAAGAAGGCGGCTTCTGCCCGGTCAGACCTGACGCTGCCGGCTCAAAGCGTCAGATTATGAAAGGTAAAGATATTTTAATTGTTACAGTGAGACCCGGAACTTTTAACGCGGAAGATGAAGAAAGTTTTTTACCGGAACATTTAACTGTTATT